>CAZVCD010000135.1:0-1734 GCA_964625675.1 uncultured Victivallales bacterium
TTTTTTAATATTTCCAATCCGCTAACTTTGGGCAGCTTTAGATCTAGAAAAATCACTTTATCTGCGCAGACTATTTTTTTTCCTGCATACTTGCCACGACTAAAAAAATAGTCCAGCGCCAGTTCGCCATCTTCGAGTACAATTATACTATTAGCTAACCGATTTTTTTTCATAGAGCGAACCATCAACTCTGCATCATTGGGGTTGTCTTCTATTATTACGATATCAATTTTGTTTTTCATTTATAGCTCCTCTGTTTTTAGGTAAATTAAAATAAAATACAGCACCCTTATCTATTTCACTTTCAGCCCAAATTTCTCCATCATGGCGAGAAATAATGCGCTGAACCAAAGCCAGGCCAATACCATTACCTTTAAACTTCTCTTGATTGTGCAATCGCTGGAATACAGTAAAAAGTTTGTCTTGATATTTCTTATTAAATCCTGAGCCGTTATCTTTTATACAATAAGTAAATTGATTTTTACCTTTTTGGCAGGATATAGCTATAATCGCCTGCTTACGATTAGACGAAAACTTGACCGCATTAGAAATTAAATTTATCCATACCTGCCGCATCAAATTGGTGTCGCCATATATTGTCGGCAAATCATCTACTGTAAATTTAATCCGGTTACGTTCTTCCGCATTGGTTGTTTCATTATACATTGCGATTACCATACTTTTCATGTCTATTTTTGTGTAGGAAATGGATGCACGTCCCATACGGGAAAAAGTAAGCAGGTCATCAATAAGTGTACTCATTTTTTTGGTGTTATCCTGTATAATAGCCCCTAAACGTTTTCCTTCTTCATTAAGTTTAGAAACATGATCTTCTATTAGTATTCGAGTGAATCCATCGATAGCGCGCAGCGGAGCGCGCAGGTCGTGGGATACAGAATAAGCAAAGGTTTCAAGTTCTTTATTAGCCTTATCTGTCTCTTTTTTTTGGAGTTTTAGCTTAATGTTTTGTTTCTTTTTGGCGGCAATATTGGATTCAATTGATACAGCCATTTCATTAATGGAATGAGCTAGGGAACCCAATTCATCCCTGGAATTAACAGGAACTTTTACGGAATAATTACCGTTTATGATCTTTTGCGTGGCAATGTTTATATCTTTAATAGGTTTTGATATTAGTTTGGATATCCAAAGCACAATCAGAACTACTATTGTAACAGAAACAATTAGAAGAATTGTCAAATTCTTGATTAACTCATGAATTGGTGCTTCTAGTTCAGAAATATTTTGTTTACAGACAAACCCCCATTCAGTTCTGGGTATATAGGTATATGCAGCCAGAACTTCTTCATTTTTATAATCGTTTGTACTTACTATTCCTGTTTTTCCCTGAGAAGCGGAGATAGCTGGTTTGGCGGATATCTGAAGGTTTAACGGCGCATTATTATACCCACGTAATTCGTTCAAAGCCATCACATTTTTATTTACTATCAGTGTTTCTCCGGTTTGGCCAAGACCAATTTTATTTTTCAGTAAAGGATAAAGAGAGTTAGATAAGTCAATCCTCATTACCATGATTCCAATTAAATGTGTTGGATCATCATGGAGACAGAAAATAGGAATGGAAAAAGTCATTTCTATAATATGCCCAGTTGATTCAGCGTAATAAATGTCTTTGATAAATATTTCATTGGTTTTTAGGGGCTTGGTGAAATAAGTATCATTAGATTTATCCATTCCTTCATACTTAGGTTTGGTAGATATTTCAACAATACC
>CAZVCD010000135.1:1834-7401 GCA_964625675.1 uncultured Victivallales bacterium
CATTAGATTTATCCATTCCTTCATACTTAGGTTTGGTAGATATTTCAACAATACCGGTGTGGGCATTGATTATGAATGCTTCTACATAAGCGTCATAGTCTTCCAAATATCTGAACATAAGCTTTCTGGCAATCTCCATTTTTTTTATATCTTCAGGTGATTTTATTTTTTTGTCAAATATTTTTCCCAAAGTTCTGACCTCATAGTCTTTAGCAATTGCCTTCAAATCTCCAACTCTCTCATCTAGCCAATAATTCAATTGTTGTACTTTTAAATCACGAATAGCAACGAGTTTATCTATGTTTTCATGTCTTATTATTATTTTATCTTGATAATGTGTTAGAATAATACCAATAAATAAAGGCATTAACGCTATGATGAGAAACCAGAACGTCAGGCGAGATCTTATGTTTTTAAATGTAAGTTTTTTCATTATTCTAATATTCTAGTTGTTATCTATATTTGATAAAATTTCCGGGGTAAATAGGTCTGTTGTATTAACTCTTTTTGAAAGTAATCCTCGATAAATCATAAAATCAACAACCACTTGGGAATACTTGTAAATATTTTTAGCAGATTGAGGATCAAAGACGGACTTGTTTTCTTTAAGGTCTGGTGCTACCAAACCTTTTAGGCTCTGTTTATATTCTTCGGGACTGATGTTTTTGGCAGATGAAATTATATCGGCTGCGGTATCCGTATTTGTTTTGATATAAGTTAGCGCATCAAACCAGGATTTGACTATATTCGTAATAGCAGGTTTATTATCTTCATAAAATGATTCTGAAAAGATAAGCACATCTATAATCTCGAATGGGATTTCGGCAGAACTGAACAAAAGGTTACCCTCTTGTTTAGTCAATAAAATAGTACCTATAGGATTAAAGCAGACTAGGGCATCTATTTTTTTTTCTTTAAAAGCAGTAAACCAATTATTTGCCTGAATATTTACTAATTTAACTTGATCAGATTTTATATAATATTTATGTAAAGCCTGATCAAGCAAGAACTCACCTATAACAGTTCCTTCATAGCCAATCGTCTTGCCTTGTAGTTCAGACATATTTTTAATGTCTTTTTGACCGATGATCATATCACCGCCCATCGAATAATCTGTTATCAGAACTACTTTGCCATTGAATCCTGATTCTATTAAAGAAAAAACTTCATCAAGTGTAAAAGTGGCACCATGTATTTCTCCAGTCTTAATTGCCTGCATCTCAACTGGCGCTGAAGGATATTTTATAACTTTTACATTTACATTATTTTTTTTAAAAAGATCATTTTTTTTTGCCAATATAAAAGGGGCAAAGCCTGTCCATAAATTTATCCCTATTTTAATAGGAGTTTTCTCGTGACCGGGCTTTGAACAGGATGAAATAAAAAGTAAGTAAGTAAGGCAGATTAAAATAGCAAAAAAATAAAGTAGTTTCTTCATTTCAAACTCCTAAAAATCATATAAGAAAGATGCGTACTAATGTACATTCCTTGTAGAACATCATTATATCAGATTGCTCGGAGTTTTGCAATAAAAAAAATAGTATTGGCTGAACTTTAGATTATTCTAATGTTTGCGTTAGCCCTAATTGATCAGAGAGTTGATTCTATCTATTAAGTCATTTAGATTTTTTAGGTGATTAAAAATAACATCATTAAGCTGTTCGGCATCATCTGAATCAATCTCATTTTGATTGTGATTTAGCAAATCTAAAATTTCTCTGACTTTATGAATATTGCTATGTAGAGCGGCTATTTCAGATTCAATAAAAGCGGTTTTCTCTTTTATTAGTTCTTTCGATTCATTGTGCCAGCTATACAATATTTCCAGATTATCCAATATCTCTTTTCTAAATGGCGCAGTTTTGCTGTCTATTTCTCTATTATAATCAGTAGCTATATCTTCCCATAATTCCTCTAGGTGATTTAGAAAGGCTGTTTCCTGAGCTTTATCTTTGAAATTAAACACTGATTCAGGTAAAATTTTATTTAGAATTCCAGCTTTGGTGTCACTGTCTGAAAGCAGTGAATCTCTTATAAATGCTTCTATTTCTACAGATGATATTAAAAGCTCTAGTTCTTCAAGTATTGCGTCTAGTGATTCAATAGTACCCTGTGATATCGATACCATATCATTAGCAGGTTCTGATGAGATGTGCTGCTCTTCCGAATGCCATAGAATGGTGTTATTTTCAAAAAATTTAACCTGTATCTTCTCGTTGGTTTTTACAAAAATATCTATGGGGCAGGGGGGGGATTTTAAAACAGAAGAGGGGGAATAATAGAAGCCAAGTGAAAGCTGTTCCGGTATTTCAAGAGAGGGACCGAATTCATCGAATACTTTAAATAGACCTTCCTCTAAAGCTTCGTGCCATTTATGCTTTTCTTCTTCTGTTACTGTATCCTTATATATAGACACTGAAAATTTTCCTTTAATCCAGTCTTCAACTGTAAATTTCAAGGACATTCCTGCAGTAAAAGAAAACTTCCCATAAAATGAACTGAAATCAAAAACAGATATATTAACTTTTTGCGAGGGATTACCTATAATCTCAACATTTCCTTCGCAATCAGCGGTAAGGTCGTCGATAATGCCTTCCGCACCAAGCATGGAATAGTAAGCATAAAGATCTTCAAGTTTAAAACTTATATTCTTAGTTGCTATCATAGTACCAGATTCTGTTTTTATTTTAAATGACTCAGTTGGAAACAGATCTTGGGAATAAAATGGGATAAACCTGTGGCCTGAAAATAGAATTCCTTTTTTGATTTCAGTTGCAGTAGGAGTAATTTTGAATTCTGCTTTGTTAAAAATGTTACTTCTGGAAGTATAAGATTTTACAGTAGAGTTTTCAGCCGATAGCGTGAACAGGTACTGACTTTCTTCCAGGTAGTCTTCAAGTATTCTTTTTGGAATATCTGCATCTGATTTTAGTGATTTTTCTACATCTTCTAGGGTGATTTTATCTGAAGAATTTTTAATAATAAAATTATATAAATGTTTCTGTAAATTCATTTTATCTATCCTGTATGTTTTTTTAAGTAAATTTTATGAGCTAATTGACACTGATTTTAAGTTATTTCAACAAGTTAAAATTGTTTTTTTGTTTCTAGCCTGTATCTTTGTTGTTTTAGATTCAATATTGTTGATTTATGTTTGAAATCAGCGATTATATACCCAAAACGAAATAGTTTTCGAAAAACAACAAAAACAAATGGGACTAAAATTTTGAAAATTTTAATAGTCCTTTGGCGATAAGCCAAAAATGAAAATTTTAACAAGCCAAAGACATGTACCTCCGGTATAAATAATAGGAGATTTAATAATGTGGGATTATACAGATAAAGTGATGGACCATTTTCTCAATCCGAGAAATGTAGGGGAAGTAAAGGATCCAGACGGTTCTGCAACTGTCGGAAACATAAGTTGTGGTGATGCCCTTAAACTTACCTTTAAACTTGATAAAGACGGAAAAATTAAAGATGCTAAATTTAAGACATTCGGCTGTGGAAGCGCAATAGCATCATCTTCTGTTCTTACTGAAATGATTAAAGGACTTACTATAGAAGAAGCGAGCAAAATTACGAATCAGGAAATAGTTGATGCTCTGGGCGGTCTACCTGAAGCAAAAATACACTGTTCTGTTATGGGAATGGAAGCATTACAGGCTGCTATCGCTGATTTTCGCGGTGAAAAGTATGATCACGATGATCACGAAGGTGACCATGAAGGTAATGTAATATGTCACTGTTTTGGTGTTACCGATGTTAAGATAAGAAGACTTGCTAAAGAAAATAAACTTCATGATGTGGATGAAATCACTCATTACAGCAAGGCTGGCGGCGCATGTGGTAAATGTAAAGGTGAAATTCAGGAAATCCTTGACGGTATCTGGAATGTAAAAGAGAAAGAATCTGAAGCAGTGGAACAGCCAACAACAATGACTTTTGCGCAGAAAGTTATGAAAGTTCAGGATGTCATAGATAACGATATTCGACCAATGCTGGAAAAGGATGGAGGAAGCATTGAACTTGTAGACTTAAGCGGTGATACTGTTCTTGTTAGACTTATGGGAAGATGTGCTGCTTGTCCAAATTCAAAAATAACAATTCGTAATACTGTTGAAGCAAAGTTAAAAGAGTACATTTCAAAAGATCTAACTGTTGAAGAGGTTAAGTAAGTTTCAGGATATTCTATATGGCAATTATTTAATTATTGCCAACTTTTAGCCGTAGGGCCGGGTCTCTGTGCCCGCCCTAATGTTGTCCTACCACATAATATTGAATGCCGACCAAGAGCAAATGACAATTACCTGACCTTAAACATATAAATAATCTACCACACGATATTGAATATTCCGGACAACAAATATACGTAGTTACAGAAAAGGGCGGGCACAGGGACCCGCCCCTACGTTATTTATCGGAAATCATTTAGATTTTGGTATATTTTTTAATATTTCGACAAAATAGTCCCAGAATTTCTTAACTGATTCGATCTCTGCCATTTCATCTGGTGAATGAGGGTTCAATATAGTCGGTCCTACTGATATCATATCCATATCCGGATAGACGGATTTAAATAGACCGCATTCCAGCCCTGCATGGATAGCTTTAATCAAGGCATCTTTCCCAAACATCTTTTTGTAGATGTTTTTAGTGATGGTTAGAATTTCTGAATTCATATTGGGATTCCAGCCGGGATAAGCACCAGAATGTTCTGTTTTCCCGCCTATAAGAGCAAATAGAGCCTGTATTGTGTTTGCTACATCATATTTAGCTGTGTCAACAGAACTTCTAGTGAGAAACAGTATTTTAACTTTTTCATTTTGGACTATTATCTGTGCCGTATTAGTTGAAGTTTCAACTAGCCCCGGAACTCCATCTGCCATGCGAATTACACCATTAGGCGTTGCGTAAACAGTGCCTAATAGTTGGTTCTGGCTATTCTGGTTCATTACAACATTCGGCTTTTCTGTTGGTTTCGTATCTATTGTTAAATCTGGCTCTGTGACGGATAGTTCGTTTTTTATTTCTGCAGCAATTTTGGATATGAATTTGGGAAGTTCTTTTTCTTTGGGAACTATTACTACAGCAGAAGATTCACGAGGTATTGCATTACGAAGTCCACCACCATTAATGGAACTGATTCTCAATCCCAGCTTGTTAGTAGCATTCCAGAGAAGGCGGTTCATTATTTTATTAGCATTACCTCTCCCTAGATGAATTTCAGCACCAGAGTGCCCACCCTTTAGGCCTGAAACAGTAATTTTATAAGATGTAACATCTTTAGGCACTGAATCTTCTTTATATGAGAATTCCACACAACTGTCTATGCCACCGGCACAGCCAATATACAACTCTCCTTCTTCTTCAGTATCCAAATTTAATAAAATACTGCCGTTCAGTGCTCCTTTTTGAAGTCCAAACGCACCTGTCATCCCGGTTTCTTCATCGGCTGTAAAAAGCGCTTCGATCGGGCCATGCTGTATTTCGCTTGATTCAAGAATAGACATCATTGCTGCAAGTCCTATTCCGTTGTCGGCACCGAGAGTTGTTCCTTTTGCCTT
>CAZVCD010000136.1:0-7381 GCA_964625675.1 uncultured Victivallales bacterium
TTTAGCTATTCGTTTAAAGAATTCAAATTTTAAATCAAATTTTTTGCTGTAAGCTGCTCCGCAAAGATGAATCCAACGGTTATCAATAACCTCAACTACTTGAAATGAACCATCCTTTGGATCGGCAATATCAATATCTTTAGAGTCAGCAAAATGAAGCTGTAAATAATCAAATTTTTTATATAGACATTTCCAGTTACGTCCACCTGTATCAAGCCTGCGAGAAACATCATTATTAAAATTTAACTGCAATCGCTCAACAGCTAAAAAGTTATAAATGGAATATCCAGCCCAAATTGACCATCCAAACGGCTTGGAATTGAGAATGCCGTAAAAAGCCTGATCTCCCAGTATTTTATCGAGTTCTATCTTTTCTAAAGGGATAAGGTCATGATCAATAAAAGCAAAAATACGCGGTTTAATTTTTCGAATTACGTTATAATATATCCAAGTCAATGCAATGCCATGTGACCTGCAAGGATGGCGTTCAGGATTACGGGGGAGAGATAGATAATGAATATTACGTTCTTTACAGATATTTTTAATAACCGGCCGAATATGTTTTTGGCTTGAATTATCAAAAACTAGCCAGGTAGTATTATGCACATGTTGAGCAGCCATTCTCGTTAGCCAGTCAATGGCCCATGGTTGATTAAAAGCAACAACAACAGCAATTGTTTTACCTTTTAGTGAACATGTATCAGTAAGAAATTGTTCTAGTGCTTTTGGGTATTTTCTGCAATAAATATTCTGTATTATATCATTGCGTGCTTGTTTAAATGCGTGTGTCAGTGGATCTCCGCAAAGCCATTCTCTTATTGAATATCGACTTAATTCACGCATTATTATAACTCAATGTAATTCGTGTTTGAAGAATTCTTGCAAAGATTTAGCTATTACAGGAAATGAGACTAAATCAACAGCTTTTTTATGTGTTGCTGCCAATGATTCCTTATAATATGTATCGTCATTTAAAAGTTTATGAACTTTTTTTAGTAAAAATTGACGACTTTGAAAATTGCTACAAAATTCAGGAAAAACCAGCTGATCGATTGTCCCATTACCTCCAACACAAATCGTTCGAGCCAAAATAGCATCACCTGCAACCTGGCCAGGAACCATGCTTTGATCAAATTGAATAATAATACGATGTTTAGTTATATATTTAAGATATTCTGGATAAGACATATGGTTTTTAACTTCAATCAAGCTATCAGGTATATCAAGCTCCTTAATATATCGGTGTAATCGCTTCCCATCTTTATTAATTAAACTAAGCTTAACTTTATGGCGTTTAATATAATCACTGAGAATAATTAAAGCAGCTATATGGTTTCGACTTGAAATTTTGAGCTCACGTGTTCCCAAAAAAATTCCCTGCCGTTTTTCAAGAGGTATTGAAAAATCCCATCGTTTATCTTTAACTGGATAGGGTGTTGGAATGAATTTTACTGATCCTGGTGCCAATTCCGCCCTCAATGCGCGATATACAGGAAGTAAAGCCTCAGTTGGAGTTATTACCCCATCGGCTAATGCAACTATTTCCTTAAATAGACCTAATTTTTTAAAATTCGAAAATTTCTCGGCAAATTGATGCGAACCTGTTTCTTTAAGACTTACAACAACAGTTAAACCAGCTTTTTTAAGCTTTTTTAATGTATTATAACATCTTCTTTGGTGATGGTTAACCAACAGTAGCACTGGCTGTTTTAAGAAAATTGCTTTTTTAGTACAACGCAAGAATACACCACCAGTACAAGCTGCATAAGCGTGAAAATTGATTGGTGCATGGTTAAACACATCGACTTCTCCGGCATAATCGGGAAAAGACTGGTTCGAATCATTTCCTCCAGGGTTCAAAACTGTAAGTTTAAAATCTGACATTAATTACTTTGTTATTAATTTTTTTAAATGATAATAAAAATATTCTTTTCGTGTAAAATTCAGCGTTTAAATTAAAACATACAATGCAATATAGTTGAAAACAAGTAGGCTTAGAAAAAGTTAGAATAAACCGTGATGCTATGGAAGAAGCTTTGTATAATACTTTTTAGATTTTCCAAACTTAGCCTTCCAGTTTTTTTCTCTCATTTTTACCCATTTTCTACTATCAAAATTTATCCCCTGATGAGTGCAACTCCAAAAATTGTGATGAATAATACTTTTACTGCAAAAACCTTTCTTCCATTTTCTTCCTGGAGGATATTGTTCTTCGGTTAACCATTCAGGAGTAATAATTCGGTCTATACGCAAAAAATATTCTAAATCCTCTGCAACTCCTATTGGTGGACTATCTTCTTCAAAAAACCCCATTTGCTGGATCATTTCAGGTCTAAGCATAAAGCAAACAGCCGAATGCATATCTCCTTTAAAAGGGACAAAGGGGGGTAAACCAGCCTCCTCTATAACATGTTTACAAAAGGCTTCCTGTCCTCCCCATTTCTGATATATTTTTTTAACATTTTCTTCTATAACCTCTGTAGTGCAGGGGCTGTCAGAAATAATTCTAAATTTTTTAGTCATGGCATGTGCCTCAACCAAGTCGCTATATAGGCGAGTACCATTTTCCATACATGAGAGCCACCCAATGCGGCTATCACTTTCCATTGCTTTAACCATTGGTTGCAGCCAGTTATTACCACATAATGCATCATTATTCAATATTACATAATAATCGTAATAAAAACTGGCATCTGGAACTGGTTTCGGCGAAAACCTTAAAATCTGGTTCCAAGCAATACCAACTCCAAGATTTATTGGATTTCGACGATAGTAAATTTCAACAACAGCATTAGAAAAATCCTTTCGCATGAGACCCGCTATGTCTTCACGCGAACCATTATCTATAATAAGGAGTGTTAATTTCAAATTACACTGCTGGGGCTCTGTATATTTAATTAATCTATTGATACATGCTCTAGTTATTTCAGTATTGTCTAATACAGGGATTCCAATAAGAATATTAAGCATAATGAATTCCTCTAAAATTATCGTTTTAACTTAAAAATTGCTTTCAGATAGCCTTCAAGCCAATCAATAAAGTGACTAAAATCTCTTGTTTCAGCTGTTTGGCGAGCTGATTTGCCCATTATCTTACGTATTTCAAGATTCATTAATTCGTTGATTTTTTCTATCCATAAATCCATAGCATCTTTTCCTCGAACAGGTAAAACCCAACCATCTTTTTTGTCACGAACCACTTCGTTAATGCCGGCTGTATTGCTTACAATTATCGGCAAGCTACTGCTCATAGCTTCCAAAACAACATTTGCACATGAATCAAAAAATGTAGGATGCAATAATACATCTCCGGCTGCATATATCTTTTCCATTTCAGAAGAGGTTCCTGCATAAATCAGAAAATTAGGTCGTTTTTTTATGCAACGTTTGCCAACAACAACAAGCTTTGCTTTACCATTTTGAAACTTACTAAAAACTTTTAGAAGAAGGTTTAAGTTTTTCAATTTAAGATTATGAGCGACAAACAAAAAAGCAACATCATCATCCTTAAGTCCCCATTCCCTTCTAACAGCTTGTCTATATTTTTTTGTTTTTTCAATGTCAAATCTCTCAAAATCAACAGTCTCATGATAAAACCTAACATTTTTCGCGACAGCTCCGCCACTAATTGCCATATCCCGTGTTTGCTGTGAATTTGCCCAGTAAAAAGCGTTCTTATTACGTAAAAGTTTTTCCTGTTTTAGAATTTTATTCTGATGCTTTTTTCTCTTAAATTCAAGTTTTTTTATTATACGCAATACACCATGAAACGCATCAATGTAGTAGCTTAAATATCCACGGTGAGTCCCCTGTCCCATAATATGCAGGTCGGCTTTTCTAAAAAACCCCCAGTCAATAATCAAATCAGGCTTTATTTTATTTATAACTGCATCTGCATCGCTTAGATTATGATGAATAAATATTGTTTCAAATTCATCGGCAGTATTACAGCAGATATGTACTTCATGTCCCCTCCAACTAAGAGCTAAGGCAATCCTGATTGCAGAATTTTCTAGACCACTGCCAAGCTTCAGATGTTCTATTAAAAAAAGTAATTTTAGTTTTACTATCATAAAGAGTTAATTCAATTTATACCGAAGGTACATGCCTTTGGCTTGTTAAAATTTTTATTTTAAGTTTCTTTGCAAGATTTTTAACCTATATTTTTTTATTATTTATTAGAAATCATTTCGCCTTGGATATAGTGGCCTTTGTAGCTCTAATCAAACCTCGCACTAAGTATGGTTCTTCTATTTTTATATTAATTGGTATCATATACCCTTTTGAAAATCCTACATCATATTCTTTTTCATGAAAAAACTTAGAGAATTTAACAAAATCTTCTTGATTATGATAAGTGCATAAAGCGACTTTTACACTTGGGCTTTTAGATAAAATTTCATCACATCCTCCTAGAACTTTGTCTTCAGTCCCTTCTGCATCAATTTTTAAAAAATAATTCTGCTTAATCTTATCACCAAAAAAACTGTCAAGCTTTATTTTTTTTCTTTCATCTATACGAGAAACATCTTTATTAATAATACTTACTTTTCCCGCCCATGGTTTAAACGTTTCTCTTAGGGCTTCAATCCATTTCTTGTCTGACTCAAATAAATATATTTTTTTACATTTTTCAACAACACTTAAAGCAAAATTACCTTCACCAGCACCAATATCCACTACAACATCATTTTTATCAACATTAAATTTATTTGTTAAATACCTATGCGGAGAATCTAAATCCTGTTCTGCCAAAAGGCCTTTCCAGGCACTTTTTATTTTGTCAACGGGCATGCTTCTATTAAAAAACAACCTTTTATTATCATATAAAACATATCTTAAACCAGTTTTTTTATCTAGAAATACTTCAATATCTAAGTTCAAATAATTTTTTCTAAACATATAAGGTATAGGATATATTTTATTGTTTTCTAAATATTTAATTACTTCTGATTCTTCTTCAGTCATATTGTTTTTCTGCGAATAATGCTCAAGCATTTTGCTTCTCAATAAACTCATTTTTTCTCTATGTAGTCTTCTTTTTTGCCTATCTTTAATTTTTATAAAATTTTTTATAAAAAAATATTTAACTTTTAAAATGACTGCAACAAGAGAATTCATTGTCTTTCCTCTAATGTGAAGTAAAATGTTTGATGAATTGTTCATTCAAGTTATTCTATACATCATCAATATTTACATGATATATCGACAGTGTTTTTGTTTTAGATTTATTTACGAAACTTTAGTCTCAATTATATAAATCAAGAATTTTTCAAATCGCTACCAAGCTTCAAGTGTTCTATTAAAAAAAGTAATTTTAGTTTTACTGTCATAAGAAAATAACTTAATGCCATATTATCTTCAAAGCGAAAAGCTTTTCAATAAACTATTAAAAATAATTGAGTAGAAAAACTACAAACTTTAACTGTTTTCTCGAAGCGATTAACCCTACGGCAATAACTCAAAAACCATCGGTATAAATATATTACTTTCTATTTTCAATGCAAAAACTCAGTTTATTTTATTTTTAAGACTATTTACTATTGTTTATGCTGATTTTGTGTTTATTTTAAACTATTAGTAAATCTTAACACGGTCGAATAAAATGTGAGGAGTTTAAAGCAATGAAAGTTCAATTATTAGACGTCAAAGCTCAATATGATGAAAACAATCTGCGTGACGGAGTAATACCATTAATAGACGAAATTTGTAGTTCACAGGGTTTTGTTGGTGGCAAGCGAATTGAAGATTTTGAAGCAGCTATTGCAGAATACAGCAACTGTAAGTATGCATGCGGTGTTTCCTCAGGTTCTGATGCGCTCATCATATCTCTGATGGTTGATGGGATTGGTGCCGGAGACGAAGTAATTACTACTCCTTTTACATTTTTTGCAACAGTTGGAGCTATCTGGCGCGTTGGAGCCAAACCGGTTTTTGTTGACATTGACCCTTATGATTTTAATATCGACCCAGACAAGATAGAAGAAAAAATCACATCAAAGACAAAAGCTATAATGCCTGTTCATCTTTATGGTCAAATGGCCAAAATGGATAAAATAATGAAAATTGCCAAAAAGCATAATCTTACTGTAATAGAAGACGGCGCACAGGCAATTGGATCGGAATATCTCGGCAAAAGAGCTGGCAGTTACGGTGATTATGGATGTTTTTCTTTTTATCCAAGTAAAAACCTTGGGGCTTTTGGAGATGGTGGTATTGTTACTACTAACTGTGAAGAAAAATATGAAATGTTGAAAATGTTCCGCAACCACGGCGCAGACCCCAAAACAAGATATTTGCATAAGTATGTAGGCGGAAATTTTCGTTTAGATGCTCTTCAGGCAGCTGTGCTAAATGTAAAATTGAAACATTTAGATGCATGGAGTGGTGCCAGACAGAGAAACGCACAAAAATATGCAGAACTTATTGGCAACTCGAAAGTTGCAGATAAATTGACATTACCAGTAAATATACCTAACGCAACTAGGCATATTTATAACCAATACTGTATTCTCGTCAAAGACGGAAAAAGAAACTATCTACAGAGCGAATTGGGTAAAGCCGACATCGGTTCTGCTGTTTACTATCCATTGTCATTACATTTACAGGAATGCTTTGCTTCTCTTGGTCACAAAGAGGGTGATTTCCCCGTAAGCGAAAAAACTTCAACCCAAATACTGGCTCTTCCTATTTATCCGGAATTAACTGTAGATCAGCTTAAGTATGTGGTTGACTCAATAGAAAAAGCCCTACTCTGATTTGACTAACAAAAAAGAGTAAATTTACAAAAATATTTAAAACGTATCTGTCCTCGTTCACAGCAGCGAGCGACACAACGTTAACAAAGATGTTTTTTTACTTCGGATGGATGCGTTGGCCTATTCAGCTGTTCAACGAGGCAGATTGTTGTTTGACTGGGCAATAAAAAAACATAGGATGATTTTTTCTTGTTTCTTAATGTCTTCATAACATGTTGAGAAAGCTTTGATTCCAATAATGGAAGCGAACTGACATAATATTTTACCAAAGAAAGTTAATGTAGGTGAATCAATTTTATGAGAACAGAAAACTTTAAACGACAGTCGTACCGTAGATTACTTAAGTTTGTAAAACCATATAAAACAATGCTGATTATCGGGATAATAGCAGGTGTACTGACAGGGGGGTTTTTCGGAGCAAGTTTTTTCTGGCTAAAAGGACTTGTAGCTCCATTTGAAAAAACTACAGCTCAATTGCAGACTCAATCTATGATTGCCATGCCTGGTAGTAAATCAGACAAGGCTTCTGCCGACCAGAAGACAAAAAAAGACAAAAAAGATACTAGCGGCATGAGTGGCCAACTGGACTCTATTGTTACTATCGCACGTAGTGTTGGAATTAA
>CAZVCD010000137.1:0-7374 GCA_964625675.1 uncultured Victivallales bacterium
AAAATAATATTTTTATTAAAGTATTGTCATAGTATAAGCTTCTTGAATAATTATTTGAGAGCAATCAAAAATTAAAAAGAGACCATGATAGATTTTATCACAGAAGTGTACTGTTTTACAGATGATGAATACAAAAAGTTAACAAAGAATAACGATCTGCAAAGCAGAGGATTTAATCCTAAGCTTTCTGACAGTGAAGTCATAACAATGGAAATTGTCGGAGAATATTTTGATTTTCATAAGGACAAGGTTATCTGGAAATATTTTTTAAACAGTTATAAAATCAGCAGCTAATTTATAGTTATATTATTATATACATACGGCATTATATTTACATTTTTTGGTGATCAATCAAAGGGGTAGATGGCCTCCGCTACAAGACTGAGGAAATCCGTAACTGTAGTATATAATTGGGACGCCTGTTCCAACATTAGCTCCATTCTCACACCCATAATAAGTGCCTGTGGTGTCCCCGCCGCCCGCGGAGCAATAGTAATCATTTGGCACAGTCCCACTTGCGACCGTCCCAGTACTGCAAAGTAAATTTGTAGTCGCCAAAGTCACGTTATTATTAGCTCCCGATCCAGTCTCAAAACAACCAGCATTCACCTTATTAACTTTGTTAATACTTAGTAAATGGGGGCCAGATCCGTATACTAGGAATTTCTTTTTCATAATTTGCTTTTCCCCAAATTAAACAGCGCTGAAAATATACTGAAATAATTCCAAGCTTGGGTAATTTTCCTTTTTTTCCGTTTTTATCCTGTTAAATATTTTAATTTATAACTTTGCAGGAATATTGTCAAGGCTATGTGAATTTTTCTGTGTACTTTTTTTAATTGTTATGACGTCGTGCGTGCGTAAATATCTTATAATTAATTAACCCGAAACGAAAAATAATAGAAACTGTCATTTCTCAACTATGCAGAATTTTTCACAAACAGGCAGTAAGAGTAAATGGTCTGTAGCATTTTACAAATAGAATGGCAAGAAAAATACTGGCTCATAATATATGTACCATGGTAAATCTAAAATATAACTTCAATATATTGGATATAGAACCATTAGTAAATTAAAAGTCGAACATTACGTACTTGAGTATATATGGATACACCTTTTATGTTTCTGTACTTGTTTATCAGATAAAGTAATGAATAAAATGCTAAAACAAAGCTAGCATTTTTCTGTAATTAAGTATAAAGGTAATAGCTTTTGACTCGACAAAACTACTGGAAAGGCTTGTATTTTGCCCTGTCGTTTTTAGCGAGCAAGAGAACATTCTTGCCTATTAGCAAGTTAAAGGGTGAATCCCTATACATTCATAGTTAAGGCTTATTTTATGTGTATTAAAGAAATAGTAGAAAAAATTGAAAATTTTGTTAGTAAAGAAACAATAAAGGCCGCTAAAGCTCTTTATCAGTCGGGGGCCGTTGTTTTTTCATACCGTGATGACCATGAAATAACGATTATTATAGTCAAAGATAAGAAGTTACTTCTGCATGAAATAAAAATAACAGATATTGATTTATTTATAAAAGGCAAAATGCAGGAAGGTTTTAATTCTATTGATATAGTAGCACTTTTTCACTTCTATAAGTTCAATAATAATCCAATAAATCAGAATGTTAGGAATATACTTACCTCTAATAAACTTAATAAACAACTGATATCTCCTTTGCTTGAAAATAATGATAATCTTTCTGTCCCTAAAGCGAAACTGTTTATGACCTCAAAGAAATCATTACCTCATTCTTCCAGCACATGGGAGACATGCTCTATTTCAGTAGAACTCCTCTACAAAGGTCGCTACTATATAGGTAACTCTAATAAATTAAGACAGCTCAGATTTGATGATAGCAAAACTGGAGTGCTTAAGCTATCGGATTTTTCTTCTCAGGATAGACAAATTATTAGATTTTTGTCACAATATGCAGAGCCGGATGATGCAGGCTTTTCATTACGCTCTGATATCATGGCAGAATTTCTACATTCACTTCATGATTTTTCTGGTTTTTATTTTGGGAAAGAACAGATAATAATACATAAAGAAACAGCAGACATCGTATGTTTATTTTCAAATAAACCTGATGGCAACATACTAATTCCTGCCCTTATAATTGACAATAAAATTATACCTTTAAAAAAGGAACACTGCATAGTTGTAGGAAAATCAGGCGTATGGGTTGAAGTTTTAGGCGAATACTGGTGGGTTCCTGCCATTTACGATATTATATGGTTAAGAAAGTTTTTACTCTCTGATTTTTCTAAAGCTATACCCGTTGAGCAGTTAAAAAATTACCCTATAAAAGTAATGAACTCACAAAATACACAGCTAAAAGAGAAAAAATGCAAAGCTGAACATTATATAAATTTTACTGAAGACAATAAATTAAGTTTAGCTATAAAATACAATTATGCCGATACTATTTTACCTGTAAGTAATAATAGAATTGCAAAGAAGCATGATTCTTTCTGGAAACGGGATAAAAAATTTGAAGAGGCAACAGAAAATGAAGTTTTAAGTCTTGGATTTAAGGCTGATGGCAGTAGTAGCAACTCCAACAGCTATATAATGCAGGACTCAGAAGGAATCGGTTTTTTCTTTGACAAGATTTATCCGTTATGGTTAAAAAGCTTAAAGGCAATCTATATACTGCCAAGTGCAATTTCTGTTTGTAATCCTGTTAAGCCGTTTAAGTTTGTTTGTTCAAAGCCCTCCCAAGTACAAGGTTTTTATAAATTTAAATATGAAATTACTACTAACAACGGGGGTATCGACTGGAAGCTTCTTGTAAAAAAAGTAAAAGAAAACAGGCGATATCTTTTACTGGAGAACAGCTCAATTGCCGTAATAACCGAAGAGTTATCCAGTTTTGTCTCAGTATTTGCAAACATCGTTAAAACGACAAAGGGCTCTGATATTATTCAAATACCAAAAGGAGCAATATTGTACTGGATAAAATCGGGAAAACCATTTTTTGATGATATTCCTTCTAAATGGAAAATCTTCGACAATATTGAATATGAGAGAAGTTTAGAAGATAAAATAAGTGTTGAGTCAGATTCTATTCATGGGGCTTTGCGTAAATACCAAAAAGAAGCTGTCAGCTGGATGAAAAAGATGATAGGCAACGATTTTAATATTATTTTGGCCGATGAAATGGGACTTGGAAAAACTATCCAAGCTCTAGCATTTATAATCCTGTATAAACAAAAAATATCGAAATCCTTACCATGTATGGTTGTTTGTCCAACAAGCCTTGTTGAAAACTGGAAGGCAGAATGTGAAAAGTTTACACCTAATTTGAACGTTCAGCTGATTGCAGGTTCAAATAGAGAAGATTTATTACAAAAGATTAAAGAATTTGATTTAATTATTACGTCATATGCTCTTATTAAAAAAGATATTGATAGGTATTCAAAGTTTAAATTTGGATTACTTATTCTTGATGAAGCACAACACATTAAAAATCCGGCAACAATTAATGCCAAAGTTTGCAAGTCCATTGTTTCAAAACACCGTATGGTTTTGACCGGAACTCCTCTGGAAAACTCATCGGAAGATATCTGGTCTATTTTTGATTTTTTAAACCCTGGAATGCTTGGATCAAGAGAAAATTTTAAAACATCCTATTCAAAAATTGAATATAATTATGAAAAACAAAAAGAACTGGCTGATAGAATTGCCCCTTTCATACTTAGACGTCATAAGAAAGATGTGGAACAACTGCCAGAAAAAATTGAACAGACGTTATATTGTGAAATGCCTCAAACCCAAAGAAAACTGTACAATACGCTTTTAAGGGATGGGAAAACAAGGTATCAGGCCTTTTTTGATGGGAAAACAACAAGATTTGATATTTTAACTTCTCTTTTACGTCTACGGCAGTTATGCTGCCACCCAGGTTTACTGCCTGATACTTTACGGCATGGAATCAGTGATTCCGCTAAAACAGAACTACTTAAAGAACTACTTCTAGAGACAATTGACAGTGGACATAGAACGCTTGTTTTTAGCCAGTTCACATCATTGCTTGCAATATTAAAAGACTGGCTAAAAGAAAAAAATATTAAATATGAGTATCTCGACGGCAGCACAAAAAACAGATTCGAAAAGGTAAAGAGATTTAATAAAAACAAAGAAATCAGCATTTTTCTGTTAAGCTTGAAAGCCGGAGGAACCGGGTTGAACCTTACAGGTGCTGATACTGTCATAATATATGATCCATGGTGGAATCCTTCTGTTGAAGCTCAGGCTACCGACAGAACACATCGAATTGGCCAAAAAAATAAAGTAACAAGCATCAAACTTGTTGTAAAAGACTCTATAGAAGAAAGAATCCTCGAACTACAGTCAAAAAAACAGGGGCTTTTTAATGGCATCATAGAAAATAACTCATCATTCAAAAAGCTTTCAGACAAAGATATCGCTTATCTACTAAATTAAATTTTCAGGTTGACTTGTTTAGACTTACATATGATATATATTTGCTGTTCATAAAAGTTATACCGAGAACTATTTAGGTTTGGGTCTAACTAATTATTTACTATAAAAAGAGTATAAGCTTTAAAGCTAGGTTTTATCAGACGAAAGAAAAATCATGAAAATTTATATAAAAACATACGGTTGCCAAATGAATGAACGCGACTCGGAAGCTATGGCTGCTGTTTTACTCGAAAAAGGACACGAAATTGTAACAGATGAAAAAACCGCAGATGTCTTACTATTTAACACATGCAGTGTACGTGATTCCGCTGAACGAAAAGCTGTCGGAAAAGTAGGAATATTAAAGCGCCTTAAAAAAATAAAGCCTGATATATTTATTGGGATCCTTGGTTGTATGGCTCAAAGAAAGGGTGATGAACTTTTAAAAGAGCTCCCTCATGTCGACTTTGTCCTTGGAACAGATCAACTTGGCAGACTTCCGGAAGTCATTGAAAAAGAAACAAAGAAAAGAGAAAAGATTTCATATACTGAAACAAACAGTGATATTATCCAGGGTTTAGGACATCATCTCATAAAAAATAAAACATCTGAATTTATTAGTATAATGCGTGGCTGTGATATGTTTTGCGCATACTGTATAGTTCCTTACGTCAGAGGTAGAGAAAAAAGCCGTCCACAGGACAAAATTGTAAATGAAGCAAAGAAAATAGTTCGCTTAGGGATTAAAGAAATTACCCTTCTAGGACAAAATATCTCTGCTTATGGCTTAAATCAAAGAACAAATATAAGACCGGAAAACTCTCCTTTTGCTGAATTATTGTACAAGTTGAACAATATCGATGGTCTAAAACGAATTCGTTTTGCATCTCCTCATCCTTACTTTTTTAATGATAACCTGATTAATGCTATAGCCGAACTGCCTAAAGTATGTAACAGCATACACCTTCCTATACAGTCTGGCTCTGATAAAATATTACAAAAGATGAACAGGCGGTATGATACAGCGATATACATGGACGTTATTAAAAAACTAAAAGCCAAAGTTCCTGATATAACTTTCTCTACTGATATTATTGTGGCTTTCCCAGGAGAAACAGAAGAAGATTTTCTTGCTTCAAAAAATTTGATGAATGAAGTTGGATTTGATAATGCATACCTTTTTAAATATTCACCGAGGGAAGGAACACCTGCCGCTAAATCGGAAAATCAAATTCCCGCCGCAATAAAAGAAGAAAGACATCAAATCTTATTGGCCGACTTATCGGTGAGGACGACCAAGCACAATAAAGCTCTTGAAGGTACAACCTTAGAAATTCTCGTTGAAGGTCCAAGTAAGCGTAACTCTGAACGCTGGACTGGAAGAACTACTACAAATAAGGTAACTATATTTGATCCCTGTCCCAGCATAAAGCCAGGCGATTTAATCAATATTAAGATAGATAGAAGTACTTCAATGACACTGTTTGGAAAAATAGTTAGCTAAAAACAACAAAGACATTATATAATGTGAATGCTATCGAGTATTGCAATAATTAAAATAGCAAACCCAGCAATAATCTCAAATAACAAAATAAACTTGCCTCCAAAAACTTTATAGCTTTTTGATATACCCCTTTTATACCTTCCATTCCATACCATGAAACATGGAAGAAGAACAGAAAGTATTACAACTAAAATTCCGGCATAAGAAAGTGCTATTATAAATATTTGAGGAAAGAGTATTACAACTAATAGCGGAGGAATGAAGGTAGCAATCCAAATTTTTAATCTACCCCTTACAGACGTTTTATTAATTTTTAACCCATCAGCAAGAAAGTCAAACAAAGCAAGAGAAACTCCTAAAAAAGATGTCATTATACATATTGAAGTAAATATAATACTTACTCCTTCAATTGGTCTAACATGAAGGTAATGTTTTAAACTCAAAACCAGCCCACTTGTTACATTGCCGGACTCTAATATCTTCATTAAACCATCAGTTCCTGTCCTGGGCAAAGCCCCCATTATCACCATATTCCAAATGATATAACACATTAGAGGTATAAGTGTGCCACACAAGATAATATATTTTACTTTCTTAACATTACCGTCAAAGTAATCAAAGAGGCTTGGAATCACAATTGCAAATCCAAACGATGTTACGACAACGGTTACTGCTGATAATGCCAACTTACTATGCGTATCCAAAAGGAAATCAGGCTTAATATGAGGGAAGACTAAAAAAATCAGAGCAAAAAATGCAGTAAATTTTATCAGCATTAAAACTCTGTTAACCCTGTCTATAGAGCTTACACCTCGGTATATAATACAACCAAAAATTAAAACATATATAATAGCTGCTATGATTTGCGTTGCTGGAATTTTAATTAAATTCATTAGGTACTTAAAAATATCACTCCCGCCGGAAATATAAGCGCATAGTAGTGAATAGCAGAGCATTAAATAGATAATCCATGCAAGTATTTCAGCTTTTTTCCCTAAAGTAGCCCTAGCAATGGATATAATATTTGCACCGGGTGGAAGCCATTGCACCAATTCAAGTATAAAAAATGCTCCTAAAGATGTAATAGCCCATACACAAATCATTATTATGACTGAAGCTATAAATCCTCCGGGCGAGGTACTGACAGGTAAAGCTAAAAGACCTCCACCAATGCATGTACCAATTAAAATTAAAACACCACCAATAAACTTTAAATTCATTATAAGTAAGCCTCGAAGTTGATTATATTGCTTTTTATAAAAACCTCACGTCTAGAGACAAGTTAAACTTGTTTTTGTCTTTTTGTTTTGTCGCATTGTTAAACTTTGTTGGCTATGAGTAAGTTAAAAAGCAAATTACTATACACTTAAATTAAATACAAATAAGTATAACTACTATAAGTTGCTAAATCACTATTATATAATAGGAATAGTAATAAAAATAT
>CAZVCD010000138.1:0-2693 GCA_964625675.1 uncultured Victivallales bacterium
ATCTGGATATCGATTGTATGTGTTTTATAGAAAGAGATATTACAGAACGTTATCAGACAGGAATAATGCATAAGCAAATGACTGAATTGGTTGATATGTTAAAAGGATTGACCGCAGAGTCATCAGAGATTATATGGATTAAGACATTTAATCAAGGTTATTTGTTCTTAGAGGGAGCAGTCGAAAAGATTTTATCTGTACCGAAGAAAAAATTACTCAATACTCCGGATTTATTAATGAAAAGAATTCATCCGGATGATTTAGAAAATGTCAAAAATATTTACTCAAATAATACTTTTCCTATAACTCTTGAATATAGAGTAAAAAACAATACATCTGTATACACATCTATTAGTGAGACTGTCTTTAAAAATGATAAATATTATTTTGGAATCATAAAAAATGATAAATAAAATAAAGTATAAATTGGTTATATTTGATTGTGACGGTGTACTTGTTGACAGTGAGCCTATTTCAAGTTGTTTATTTACAGATATGGTTAACGAATTAGGTTTGTGTTTAACTTACAAAGAATCAGAAATACTTTTTATCGGTCGTTCGGATGATGATTGTATAAAAATAGTAGAAACAAGGTTGGGACGTTCTGTGCCCATTGGATTTATAGATGATTTTAATAACCGACTACTTGTTTTGTTAGATACAGAGTTAACAGCAGTTAAAAATGTAAATAAAGTTTTGGATTTTTTACAGGGCGTACCGGTTTGTGTTGCCTCCAATGCTCCGGCTAAAAAAGTAAGATGTTCTTTAAAATTAACGAATATAGATACTTACTTCAACAACAACATTTTTACGGTTCAGGATGTAAAGCGCGGAAAACCATTTCCTGATTTATACTTATATGCAGCTGAAAAAATGGGCATACAACCTGATGAATGTGTTGTTATTGAAGATTCAGTTTTTGGAGTTCGTGCTGGTATTGCCGCAGGAATGTCTGTCTTTGGATATACAGAGAGAAGTGATGAAGCACTTCTTGAAAAAGAAGGAGCTGTAATCTTTAATAATATGCTAGATTTACCTGTACTGTTGAATTCCTTCAAACGTTAAATTTGATATTATTATTTAACAAATGAACCTATTTTTTTTTCAGGATTTTGTATGATTTATAGGTTTTTGAGTTGTGTGACATTAGATTTATCATTATAATGTTCTTTATAAACATTTTTTTAATGAAATGACTTTAAATGGCAATTTACCAACTTGAAGAAAGAATATTTTTTGATGGTGCTGTTTTAGCAGATGCTGCTATTTTGCAGGATAATATTGTTGACATTGACTGTCATGATGTCCCCATAGATCCAAATAATGCCTTGTCTGAAACCCAAATGGAAGATACCGCTCCCATGACAGCGTTAGACGGATCAGAGCAGATATTACTCGCAAATCAGTCTATGTCCGGCGGAACAAATTATACAGTTGTAGATACTGCAGCTAACCAACCAACTGAAATTGAACAACTTGTTTCTAATATTTCGGGAGAAAACTTTTATAATCTTCAGGATGATGTTACAAAACCTCCAGCTTCCGGTATTCTTTCCATTTCCGATTTTATTAAAGAAACAGGAACTCTTTCTGAAAGTATCAGGAATGAGGGATCTATTACAACAGACCTTTATTTTATTGATTACATGGTAGAAGATTCGGAAAATATTATTGGTGAAATTCCAAATAATGCTCTCGTTATAGAGTTAAATGAAGGGGAGGGGATAGGAAAAATAAGTGAAATAATAAATCAGAGTAAAAATATAGATACTGTACATATTATTTCGCAGGGTAATTCTCGTCAGATAATATTGGGGGATGATGTTATTAAACAGGATAATATATCTGAATACAAAGTTCTCCTTTCTTCATGGGAAGACAATCTGTCTGAAGATGCAGATATATTGTTTTATGGCTGTAGTATAGCAGAGAACGAAATTGGACAGAGTATTGTTAATGATATAGCCGAATGGACTGGAGCTGATATTGCGGCATCAACTGACTTGACAGGGGGTGCTGACGGAGACTGGGAATTGGAATATAGTACAGGTCGCATAGAATCTTCCTCAGTATCTACTGATCATTATGATCATCATTTACTTACCTATACGGTAACTGAAATAACTGATGATGGTACCGGTGTTATTAATACTTTAAGTTGGGCGATAAATGAGTCAAATGAAAGTACTGATGTTGACGATGATATAGTTTTCAATTTAAGCGCTGGTTCCACAGTTACAATTAGCGCAGCTCTTCCTGAAGTTACTGATTCCGTTACCATCGATGGTAATGATGGCGGAACAGATGTTACTGTTCAGGTTACAACACCTGGAAGTTCAGAATTTAGAGTTTTTAGTATCGATGCTTCAGGAGAAACTATAGCAATTGAAAATATGATAATTAAGGGTGGAGATATTTCAGATGCAGGGAATGTTGTTGCGGGCCACGGAGGAAGTATATATCTGAATGAAGGTACACTTAATATTACAGGTTCTACTATTACAGGATCAAAAGCTAATCGTGGCGGAGGTATTAGGAACCAAAGTGGAACGTTAACTATAACCGACTCTACTATAAACAATAACACTGCTGATTTTCATGCCGGAGGGATATATAACTGGGCAAATGCTTTGACAATTACAAATAGCACTATCAGTAGTAATACAGCTTCCTCCGGTGTAGGCGGTGGTATT
>CAZVCD010000138.1:2793-7364 GCA_964625675.1 uncultured Victivallales bacterium
CAGGTGATTTAACTATTGATACTTCAAGTATTGTGTCAGAGAATGTTGCTGAGTCCGGTGGTGGAATTTACAATGCAGGTGATTTAACTATTAACTCTTCTTCTACCGTCTCGAATAATATTGCGAAAAAATACGGCGGCGGAATTTATAACAGTTCAGTATGTACTCTTGCGGATTCAACTGTTTCTGGGAATTCAGCTTTTGCCGGTGGCGGAGTTTATAACATAGACAGTTCTTTTACTATTAATTCCTCGGATATTTTGAATAATAGTGTGTCTGTATTTGGAGGAGGGATATTTAATATTGGAACTTTGATTGTTTCGTCATCTTCCAATATTTCAGGGAACACTGCGGCAGAAGAAGGAGGGGGGCTATTAAATGGTGTTAATGGCACTGCAACTTTAACAAGTTCAACTGTTTCAAGTAATACTTCACAATACGGCGGCGGAATCTATAATGATGGAATATTAACACTAAACAGCACAACTGTTTCAAGTAATACAGCCACAATATATGGCAATAACACTATAAACGGAGAAGATGTTCCCTTAAGTTATCTTCCCGGTAATTCACCCGACGATCCTTTTTTTAATGAGCTTTGGGGAATGAAAAATGTTAATGCACCCACTGTTTGGAATGAATATACTGGAAGTGATGATATAATTGTCGCCGTAATTGATACTGGTGTTGATTACACTCACCCTGACTTGGTAGATAATATGTGGCACAACACAGGAGAAATACCGGATAATGGTATTGATGATGACAATAATGGTTATATAGATGATTACTGGGGATGGAATTTTGTAGATGATGATAAGGATCCTATGGATGATAATGGACATGGGACCCATTGTGCGGGTACGATTGGAGCAGTTGGGAATAATGGGATTGGAGTTGCCGGGGTTGCCTGGGATGTTCAAATTATGGCTCTTAAGTTTATAGATGCTTCTGGTACTTCCACTACTCTTGAGGCTATGATAGATGCAGTTCATTATGCTGTTGATATGGGAGCTAAAATTTTATCCTGCAGTTTTGGTGGCTATGATTTTGATGCTTCGGAGAAAGCTGCATTTGAATATGCAAATGCAAATGGAGTATTGGCTGTTGTAGCTGCTGGAAATGAATCGAATGACAATGATGTGACTCCATCTTATCCAGCCAGTTTTGATTTAGAAAATATTATTGCAATAGCTGCTTCTGGAAGCAATTTAAGTGTTAATAATTTGGCATCTTTTTCGAATTATGGGGCAACTACTGTAGATTTTGCTGCTCCGGGAGTAGGCATTTTAAGTACCGTTCCGTATGCAGTAACAGGAAAATATTATGATTATTATGACGGAACATCTATGGCCACGCCAATGGTATCCGGGGCGGCAGCCCTTTTATGGTCAAAGTTTCCTTTATTGAATAATGCACAGATCAAAGATATTTTAATGGAAAGTACTGAGTCAGTCAGTGATTTAATAGGAAAAACAGTGACTGGAGGACGAATGAATCTGGAAAATGCTTATTACCGAGGATATCGGTGGCAAGGTAGTTTTAATGATGGCACAGATACGACTACTTTTACGTCTTGGAGAACTAGTATTGATCAGGGGTTTGAAGACTTGTTAGAAGGCGAGGGGGTTGTTTTTTTCAGTAAATCGAGGTTTGTAAGTACTGAGGATATATCAGAAAACGATTTTCTTTATAATACTATTCTATCGGATAAAAATGATGTAATAAATATATTGTTTCATAATCAGGGGATTGAAAATGGGAAACTGATTTTACCATCTGTAGAAAATAGTGGATTGGATAATGAACCAGCTATCATTCCAGTAAATGAAAAACCGGATACCGATACTGCTCCTAATGGTGTCTATGAAGTTGCATCAAACAATGATAAAAACAATATTTTTTTTAAAGATTCAGTGGATGCATCATCTCTTCGTTTTCAAGAGCCCGAACTACCGTTTTTTGTTCAACAGAATGATGTGCTAGAGCAGCAGAGCGCATACATTCCTAATTCAAAAGAGAGCAATGCTGATTTTTATTTGAGTGACGATATAAATTCATTCCTCGATAATTTTATGCGTGATGAAGATGATTATTCAATGTTTTCGGATTGTGCAAGTAATTTTGATAAGCCGTTGCCTTTTAAGTCAGAACTTGATCTTATTCTGGATAGGCTGATTGGTTGAAACCTGTATTTTAGGATGTTAGTCAAGCACTGTTGTTTTATCTAGACTCTTTCCGGATTTTATTTATCCAGTATATAAAACTTACTAAAATATACACAATAAGTCCAGTAATTATAGCTAGTATGGGCGCAACTATTATTGTGCCTAATAAATAATCTCCTACTCTATCTAGAAATTGGTAACCAAGAGTATGTAGATTAAATTCTGTAAGGAATTTCCCGTTCAGTGCAAAATATCCTGCTTCAATGCAGATAGCCGGTACTATTGGCGGCATACAGAAATGCTGTATGTTAAATGCCATTATTCTGTTTAGCTTCAATCTAGTGGCACAGAAAAGAATTACAGCACCATGTAGGGCGAACAGTGGCAGTGTTCCTAAAAATACGCCCAACATACCTGCTAATGCCAGCTCTTTGGCCGATGTTCGTTCTTTTATTAATTCTTTAATTGTTTTTATTGGTTTGAAGAAAAAGTCAAACATCTTTTCTTTATGGGATTTTCCATATAGAATTTTGTGCGGCGCAGGAACAAAGTTTCTGAAAACAAGTTTTGTATAGGTTTTTGAAATTCTTATATTATCGAGGAGAGGATCAAAGTGTGATGCTTTCTTTGTAGCTTCTGAATAATGAACTGAAATGTCAACAGAATCAAGAGATAAACCGGCCCATACTGCTTTTGCTAGGACTTCGATTTCAAAATTATACCCAGTTCCATTAAGTTTTAAGTTAAGAAGGGGAACTACAGGATATGCACGGAATCCACTTTGTGAATCGGCTACAGTCGTTCCGCAGGCAACTTTAAGCCAGAAATTTGAAAATTTTCTGCCAAAACGGCTTTTACCAGGCACTTCCGCATCGGAAAAATCTCTTGTTCCTACAATAATGGAGAGAGGGGTTTCTCTTATTTTAGGGATAAATTTAGATACTTCGGATGGTTCATGCTGGCCGTCAGCATCAATGGTAATGATGTGTGTATATTTTTTGTCTGAAGCCCATTTTGCAGCAGTTAGTATTGCCGCGCCTTTTCCTTTGTTTGTAGCGTGAGTTATTTTATTAATAGGAATAGATTCTATTATTATTTTTGTTTTGTCTGTGCTGCCGTCGTTAACAACTAAAATATCATAACCGGTTTTAACAGCTTTGGAAATTACTTTTGCAATTGTATCTTCATTGTTATATGTGGGTATGACAATTAATATTTGTTGGTTCGATTTATTTTTAATATTCATTTTTCTTTCTAAAGCGCTACATTTCAGTCTTAATCACTCATGATCTTTATCGTTATCTTAATCTTAGTCGCTATCGACTATGACAATGATTACGACAACGATCAAGACAATGTTTAAGATTTTTCTATTTTTTAGCTGCTAGGACTTTGTCTTCAATATTAGTGTTAACCAGGGGAAATATACTGTTTCTTAAATTATTAACAAATCCATGCTTAAAATAAATAGTTGGTTGCGGCATCTTTTCGCATAGGATATATTAGTTATATAGAATAAATATATTTATTATAAGAGGTGGAATATAAATGAGAAGTATGACTGGATATGGTTATTGCGATTCTGGAAGCTTAGAAGGAATCGATATTAGTGTTGAAATAAAATCTGTTAACAGAAAACAGCTTGATATAAAAATCAATCTGCCGAGAGAATTGCAGGCGCAAGAGATTGATGTTAGACGAATAATTTCATCTAATATTAGTCGTGGTAGTGTTTATGTAAAAGTAAATATGCTTGTTGGCGGTTCTATATTAAACCAGACAGTTAAAGTTAATGATCAGCTTGCCGAGATTTATATTGAAAAGGCTGAAAAGATAAAAAAGAGTCTTGGTATAGCAGGTGAATTGAAAATAAATGATATACTTAGGCTTCCGGGGGTAATAGAAAAAGTTGATCCTGATATTACGTCAGAAAAACTGAAGACAGGGCTATGCCAAACTGTAGAAAAAGCATTAACTGAGTTTAATGGTTCTAGAAAAAAAGAAGGACTTTTTCTTAAAAAAGATATATTTAAACGAATTACTGAAATGGAAGCCTTAATAAGTGAGGTTGAGCCATTAACTGATAAGCTACCTGAGTATTACAAAGCTAAACTGCTAAAAAAACTGGAAGGCGAGAATCTCCCTGATCTGGATGATGACAGGCTATTGAGAGAAATAGTTATTTATTCAGACAAATGTGATGTGAGCGAAGAAATAACCAGATTGAAAAGTCATTTTATTCAATTCAAAAACATGTTGGATTGTGAAAATAAACCTGTTGGCAGAAGTCTTGATTTTTTGACTCAGGAAATCCAGCGTGAAATTAATACGCTAGGGGTTAAAGCAGCCAGTACTGAAATTTCTCCAAAAGTAGTATTATTTAAAACTGAAACAGAAAAAATA
>CAZVCD010000139.1:0-7235 GCA_964625675.1 uncultured Victivallales bacterium
GAAATAATCTACCTGTTACACCTGTATCTTCTTCTATCTTTGGTGATACTGTTAATGAAGCGAAAGCTGCTGCTGCTTATACCGCATGTGTCCAAAATAAAGCAGATTTCATTATCTGCCCCAGATATTATATTGTAACAGATAATTATCTTGTTTATAAGAGAACCAAAGCTAGTGTTTTCGGTTATAAAGGTGTGCTGACTGGTGTTAAAGAAACAGTGACGCAACCTAAAACATCCTTGCAAGTGGATTTAATTAAACCGATACAAATAGCACAGCCTCTAAATGTTGTTTTGCCTGAACCTAAAACCACACCACCTGTTGCAACATCAGAGCCAGTCGCAGCACCCCTGGATCCTTCTGCAAAGTAATTTGTTTTTTTGGGTTTGATTATGAGTATGAGTAAGCGAAACTGTACTAAAAATCCTCAACCGGAAATAGTTTTACAGCATTCGTGGAATTGTATTCCTCTAAAAACTAAGTTTTGTACAATACATGGGGATGAAATTATTGTCTTTTTCCCTGGTGTATGGAACTTTGAAGAAGGTCCTGATTTTAGTTCTGCAAAAGTTTCTATTGCAAATAATATAATAACAGGTGATATTGAAATCCATAAATTGCCAGAAGACTGGATAAAACATGGCCACCATACCGATGAACGATACCGTGATGTAATACTTCATGTAGTTGGTGGCCCTGCTAAAAGCGATTTATTAAAAAATGATAAATACCCATCTGTCCCTACAATAATTCTACCTAATAATTTTATAAAGGACCCCACTTCCAATAATATCGAAAAATATCCATATGGATATTGTGCATCTAAATTCAGTAAATTTTCAGATAAAACTCTTCATACTTTTTTTAAAGATGCAGGAGAAAAACGTTTTATTGAGAAGACTTCAAAAATTACTCATGATATATTGAAAGACGGTGTGGAAGCTGCTTTTTTTAAATATTTTTTTGATTCGTGCGGATATAAGAAGAACAGGCAAGAATTTATTGAATTATTTAATCGTTTTAATGAATATGATATTGATACTTTTAGTGCAAAAGATGCTACTGCTGTCTTATGGGGGGAATCCGGTTTGCTTCCAGATCCTAGCATGCCCGACCTTTCTGCAGAAATGAAACTATTTATTGAAGGAATCTGGCAAAGCTGGTGGAAAATTAGAAAAAAATGCAGAAGCAATATATCCTGGCATTTGAGTGGTGTCAGGCCCTTGAATAATCCATGTCGCAGACTTGCTGCTATATCTGTTTTTATATCAAAGTTTGGGACAAAACCATTTTCTGTAATATTAGAAAAGTTTAGTATGATTTCAGATATTTCAGATATTTGGAAAATTTTTAAAGATTTACTTCTATGCAGGGATGCTTTATGGGATAGGTATTCAGAACCTTCTCATATATTAAATAAAAGTGCTGCAGTCTTGGGTGAGTCGAGGGGACTGGATATAATGGTTAATGTTATATTACCTTTTATATATGCGTATTCGAATATCCATTTTTCAGATGATGTAGCTACAGAAAAAGCCTTACTAGCATGGAAACTTTTGCCAACCTGTCAGTCAAATATTGTTCTTAAAATATGTTCTCATCGTTGGCTAATTCCACATGAAAGGGCTATGCGTGTATTTAACAGTAGCGCAGCACAGCAGGGAGCTATATTTATCCATAAAAAGTTTTGTGAACCAGGACAGATGAATTGCACTAAGTGTCCAGTATACAGCTTACTAAAGAAGCAATCATGTTAGCTACATCTTGCCGTGTTTTATTATATACAGAAGCAGTAGTCCGCCCATGGATACAGAAAACAGAAAAGTAATTATCCCAATGAGTGAAATGCCGGCTACTCTTGGAGGTATACCTGCATGGATAATAAGAGCAGATCCAATCATCATAGATGCTGTTATTATAGAAAAAGCCAGACGGTTGACTATCTGATCTCCTTTCTCCAATAATGGTTCCATCCCTCTATGCTCAAACTGTATTTTCATCGTTTTATTTTTTATTTGATCAAAGAGCTCCCTCAGCTCGGCAGGTAACTCACAGAACAGTCTAGTGTAATCAAAACCGGCACTGTATATACTTTTAAAAAAGGCTACTACACCTGTATTTTCATGTAGAAGTTTTCTTACAAAAGGTTCAAGGTGAGATATCATGTCAAACTTGGGTTTAAGCCTTCTTACAGTCCCCTCCAAAGCGATAATAGCTTTAAGGAGTAAATATATATCCGATGGTATTTTTAGTTTATTTGCAACGATAGTATTTAACAGGTCCCTTAAAAAATGACCTACATTAATATCTTCAAGTGGAAGGTAGGTGTATTTTTCGATAATTTTGAAAACCTGGTCTTCCAGAATATTTCTATTTTCTACTTCTTTGTTTGTGGAGACCTTTATCAGGGCTCTTGTTATCCTGTCCGGGTCATGCTCTACCAGTCCGAATATCATTTCGCAAAGAGATGTTTTATGTTTAGGGGGAAGAAGGCCCATTAGACCAAAATCTATGAAGCCTATTTTATTGTTTTTACATACCAGTAAGTTGCCGGAATGGGGGTCTGCGTGAAAATAGCCCTTTTCAAATATTTGGGCCAGCACAAGATCTGCAAGATTATCTGTTATTTCGGTGAAGTCTATTTTCTTATCTTTTACATCCAGATCTGTAAACGTTGTACCTTCCATAAACTTCATACATAGAACTTTTTTGGTAGAGTATTCTTTGTAAACAGATAGTAGCTTGATATTTTTATTATCTTTAAACTGGGCACGAAATTTGTCTATGTTAATGGCTTCATTTTCGAAGTCTAGTTCATGAAATATACCATCTTTGAATTCATCAACAATTTCAAATGGATCAATAATATCTGCACCTTCAACATGTTTTTTTATTAAATGTGCTATATGATACATTATTTCAATGTCAGACTCAATGATATTCCTTATGGCGGGACGCTGTATTTTTACTGCTACTTTCTTGCCGTCTTTAAGTCTTGCCTCATGTACCTGTGATATAGATGCTGCTGAAAAAGGATTTTTTGAAAAATGCTTAAAAATATTATGCGTCGATGTATTGAGCTCTTTCTCCAGTATTATTATGGCCATTTTTCCAGAGAAAGGAGGTACATTATCCAGAAGTTTTTCTAATTCGTTGCATAGTTCACTGGGAACTATATCCGGACGGTTGCTTAAAAATTGCCCGAGTTTTATGAAAGTAGGTCCAAGGTCTTCGAGAACTAGTCGTATTCTTTGCCAGTGGTGATTTGTAATTTTCCCAGCTTTTGGTTTATATTTGCCAGTATCGAAAAATTTATTTTTTAAATCGAACTTTTGCAATAAATGACTGTGTTCAACAAAGTCATGGAATCCATGTTTTATTAGAATAGTAATAATTTGTTTATATCTAAGTATGTTACGATAGTTTCTGCCAATTCTAGTTCTTTTGAGGGACATTATTACCTCCTGAACCTTTTTTTAGTATCTTTTTAATAAAAAAGCATGAATCTGTTAATATACATTATATAATATATCTATCGAAATGTCATTAGGGCATTATGTGATGGAGCGGTATTATTTTAATGTGTGAAAATTACTTTTTAATAGGTAACAATAATTATATTGCTTGTTAAAGCAATAAGACAAAAACAAGGGGTACCTTGAATAAAGGAAGTGTATAATGCAGATGCAGAGATCATTAAATTCAATAGGTTGTTTTATAGTAGCTATTGCAGCTACGGTGGGCGCACTTTTAATACTTAGTCTTTTTATACGTGGAGGTGTTTGGTTTGCCGATAAAATTCTGCCGGTATTGTTTATCTTTTCGGTGGCAGTCTTCATTTTTAACATTGTGGTTTGCATCCCTTTGGCTTTTTTCAAAAAAACTAAAGAGTTTTCCGGGAAAGCTTTATTTTTATCTTCTTATTTCTATGGTGTGTTACTATGGTTGGGATGTTTAGTTATTACATTTAAACTATGGGGATGGTTTGGGATTGTTCTAGGTTTGATTTTGTTAGGGGTTGGTATTGTTCCGATAGCTGCTATTGCAACAGTCATAGCCGGCCTGTGGAGCATAGTGCTACATATAATTGTATTGGCTTTAATTATATGGCTGGCTAGAACTGCTGGTATTGCACTTCTAAGAGACAGTTATGCTTTTGGAAGACCTGAACCATTTGATACACCAGAGCAAAGTAGCAACTCTAATGAAGATGTGATAGATGTGGAATCTGTTAATATAAAAGAAGACGAAGAAAAATAATAATTTAGGGAGGTTATACTACTTCTCGTGCAAGCTGATATTTTTAGTTTTGTCATTGGAGGATTAGAATATATCACTACTCCAAGATGTTGAGCTCTAACACTATGAAAAAGATATTATTTCGACATGTCAGAGCTCAATGCTTTAAAGACTTATCCACTCAAATGCATCCTGTAGTTCTTTTAGTTTAAACGTTTTTACGTTACATTTTAAAAGATGTGACGCTATTTTTGTCCCCCATTGGACCCAGGCAGGACCTCCAGCTACAGCTATCTTTTCAAAATCATTTCTGTGTTTCATGCCGAACTTAGCGTCATCCCACATTGCGCCTAATTTCCATCCCTTGAAACTCTCGGATAGATAAAATAATACCCTTATTTTGCCATATTGTTGTATCAGTTCATTGAGCTTGGGTATAAAAATTTCTTCATAATCTTCAACCGTAAGTTTTTCTGTAGCTTTTACCGCTAGTAAGTTTTTGTTGCTTTTAGATAATATTTCGATCATGACTATATTTCTTCCTGGTTTAATGTTATTTTAAGTACTGTATCTAGCTTATACTCTTTACCGTGAACGATTAAATCAACAGGTTTGCTTTGCTGCTCTTTTTTAGTTATAATAAGCTTGTCTTTTGTAATTGTTACTTTCAACCTGTTTCCATGCCAATAAATTGCATAGTTTAAATTGTTCCATATTTTCGGAAGTTTGGGGCTTATATTGAGTTTTTCGTCTAACATTCTCACCCCGCCAAAACCACATATTACATCCTGCCAGATGCCGCCCATAGCACCGGCATGTATTCCTTCATCAGAAGATTTCATGTTTAGGCCTAAGTCGATTCTTGATGCTTTTTTAAAAAAGCTGTATGCCTCTTCTACGGATACAATGTCTGTCGCTAGGATGGTATGGATAGAAAGACTTAAAGATGAATCATGGAGTGTTCTCGGTTCATAATAATCCCAGTTTACTCTTTTTACTGCATTGGAAAATTTATCTCCCAGCAGATAAAAAAGCATAAGTAAATCAGCTTGTTTTGTGATTTGTAACTGGTTTATCTGGCCCATGTTATAATCCTGAAAAATAGTTTGTGTCAGACTTTGGTTTCTATATTTTGAAAGATCAAGCTGTTCTTTATTAAGATATGAATCATCCTGGGGTATAACCGAGTCTTCTTTTCTAGGTTTGGGGAGATATATATTATCAATTATTTCATTCCACTTATCAAATTTTTTCTGTAGATCGAGATTTTTTTTCAGTTTATCGAAAACTTCAATTTTTTCTTTTTTTATGGTGTTGTAGTATTCTATTGCTTTTTGAATGTTCCAGTGAGCCATATAATTTGTATATGCATTATTGTTTACATATATTTTATATTCATCTGGCCCCATGATGTCTTTTATTACATATAGGTCTCTAGTGCTATCCAATTCAAAACGGCTTGCCCAGAAGGCTGCTGTTTCAAATATAATTTCATATCCATATTTATCCATAAAATCTTGATCGTCGGTTATTATATGATACTGCCATACGGCAAAGGATATATTGGCACTGATATGCTGTTCTATAAAGCCTGTTGGAATTATAGTGCTTTTGCCGGTATTTATATCTACGCTACCCCAAACAGGTGAGGCTTCTCCATGGTTTATCCATGCAGTTCTCCATGGATACATAGCGCCTTCATAGCCTTTCTTCTTAGCTTTATTTCTAGCACTTTCTAATAACTTATATCTGTATTCGAGTAGGGTTCTTGCGGTTTTAGGTGCTTCGTACATAAACATAGGAAGAATAAATGCTTCAGTGTCCCAAAACGTATGTCCTTTATATTTTTCCCCGGAGAGACCTTTATTGCTAACACTGAATCTATTGTCATGGGCCGGTGTCATTATTGTTATATGGTAAAGTGCGAAGCGAATAGCTATTTGATCAAAATTATCTTTTGCACTAATTTGTATATCAATGTTGTCCCATACCTGGTGCCATTTATTTATAGAGAGTTCAAGCAGGTCGTCATAACCTTTGGATTCCAGTGCTTTTATTTGACTTAAAGCATGTTTTCTCATTTTTATTAGAGAAGCTAAACGTAGATTTCGTGATGAGTAACTGCCGTCGTATCCAGGGTCCAGGGATGAATATTCTTTGTCACGGGAAGTATAAACGAGTACTTTTTTTTCAAATATCAATGTTTCAAATTGATGTACTTTGGAGAATAGTTTCTGTTTTATGTTTCTTCTGTCAGAAGTAATCATGGAAACGGCATTTGCATTGCTTTCAGTATACATTTTATTATGACATAGAAAAACAAAATCGATATGTGATTCAGAGGTGGATTGATTCAACTCTAAAAATTTTTTATCATGCACCCTTTTTTTCCCATCTTCAAAGTGTTGTGAACCGGAATTGGTTATTTTTCCGTTGATTTCAGATGAGATAGAGACATCCGCTGTGGTATTTATTGGTGTAATTTCAACTTTCATCCCGATAAGGTGTAGGTTGTCCATAGAAACGAACCGTCTAAAGACAATATAGAATTCCTGGCCTTTCGGACTTTGCCATATCAAGCTGCGGGTGAGTTCACCGTCTTTTAAATTTAATTCCAGACGAAATTCTCTATGCTTACCACTTTTTAGAGAGAAATTGTTTCCATTGATTGTGATAGTTAACTGTGTAATATCAGCAGCATTGGGAAGCTCTGTTGTTTCATTTTTGCTGAACTTATTGAAAGTTCCGGCTATGAATAGATTTCTTTTTTCTCCTAAATATCTCTCTTCTGACGTGGCCCGAAGTCCCATATAACCGTTGCCAAGTGTTTTTATAGATTCGAATTTTCCGATAAAATGTGAGTGGAACTCAGTTAGAGATATTACCCAGTCTTTGTATTCATTTTCTCCCAAGTCAAACTGTAAGGGCATATTAAAACCTCATAAAAAAATAAAATTATGACCAATTGCTTCTGTTTCTATAAATTATATATGACA
>CAZVCD010000140.1:0-7104 GCA_964625675.1 uncultured Victivallales bacterium
CATAATCATGATTTCAAACAGAAGTAAAAAGACAAAAACAAGATTTATCTTGAATCTAGTAGAGAGAGATAATGTTTTTTTTACGGAAAAATAAGCAGTTGATTGATCAGTTGGATGAATTTTTTGCTGCCGCCCAATCAACTCTAACAAAAACGCTTGATGCTGTTCAGCATGTGACAGAAAATGGTATTGACGATCATTTTGAAACAATGGTTGAGGAAATTAACGAAGCAGAGCGTGATGCTGACTATATTCGAAAAGCAATTGAGCATAGAATGTTTCTACAACTGCTTCTTCCTGAAACCAGAGAAGATTTACTTGAAATTTTGGAAGAAATGGATCATGTTCCGGATACATGTGAAAGGGCTGTTTATATAATTGCTGACCAACAAACAATACCTATTCCTGAAATAAGTGGCGATATAGTAGAATTAATAAAGGTTGGGATAGAGTGCTTTAAATATACGCTGGAAGCAGCGCAGGACTTTCTTGGGAAAATGCAAAAAGTAAGAACAATGATGCAGAAAGTTAATGATTATGAGCATATTGGGGATAAGCTCGAAAGAAAAATGATAAAAACAATTTTTTCTAAAAAATCTTTAAGCGCCGGTGAGAAAATTCTTCAAAAGGAACTTGTGCAGGAGATAGGTAATATCTGTAATAAGTCAAAACATTCTACCCAGAAAATCATAATTGCCTCAATAAAGCGAAAAATCTAACGGATGAATCTTTGATTTCAGATTGTTGATTTTTTTTGAAACAAAACAGATAAATCTGAAAGCGGGATGATGATGTTTGGTTTTAGTAATTTAATTTATTATATTGGGTCATTGTTTTTAGGATGGGGACTGGGAGCCAATGATTCAGCAAACATTTTTGGAACTGCGGTAAGTTCAAGAATGGTTAGGTTTAGGGTTGCGGTGCTTTGCACTGCAGTTTTTGTTATTATTGGCGCAGTAGCACAGGGACGGCGCGGTATTGAAACCTTAGCTTATTCATTGACTTCAAATCAGCAGACACAAGAAATCAAAAAATCTGCACCATCATATAAAAAGACTGACGAATATATATCCAAAAAAGAACTATCTCTTCATCAGAAAGCTTATAACGGAAATGAATATAAAGCTAAATCAATAGTCAAAGAAATCAAAAAAAACGAACTGCTTAAAGAAGCAATGATAATGTCTCTTGCTGCTGCATTGACTGTATTCTTTATGACTCTCCGCAAACTGCCAGTTTCCACCTCCCAGGCGATAGTAGGAGCTATTATTGGTCTGGGGATTGTTAAAAATGATGTAAATTTACAGGGGCTTGGAAAGGTTGTATTGTGCTGGGTGGGAACTCCGATTGGAGGTATGATTTTTACGGTTATTTTTTATTTCATATTTAAGAAAATATTTAACCTGTGGAAACCTTCAGTATTGCACTATGATTTTATAATGCGGATTCTTCTGATACTGGCCGGATGTTATGGGGCCTATGCTCTTGGTGCTAATAATGTTGCCAATGTGACCGCAGTTTTTGTTACATCCGGCTCTCTTACTGTAAATCAGGCTGCCTGGTTCGGAGGAATAGCTATTGCTTTTGGTGTTATTACTTATAGTAAGCCAGTGATGGAAACAGTAGGTTGTGACATTGTAAAACTTGATGCGTTTATGGCGTTTATTACGGTTCTTTCGCTGTCTGTAACTGTGTATATTTATGCGTTGATTGGTGTGCCGGTATCAACTACTCAGGCGATTGTTGGAGCGGTATTTGGGATAAGCTTAATTAAAGGTACGCAGACTGTTAATTTTGGCGTTGTCGGAAAAATAGCCGTTGCCTGGATTCTGACACCGGTAATAGGAGGAATTTTATGTATTTTAGGATATTTTATTTCTAGTTTATATTATGTTAATTAGATTTCATTGAATGAAGGCCTCTGTCAATGAAATCCTGGCCATTAATAAACAGTTTTTTCCTGAAGCATGGAAATTTTATGTTTATTAATATAAATGTTACAGCCATCTTCACATATAAATTCAAGAAAATTATTTTTTGAATTTATGAAATCGGAAATTCTATCTGCTAGAGAGTTAGAAGAAATTTTAACCTTAAGTCTAGTATTGTTTGTTAATGTAAGAGTTACTGTTTTCCCAGCCTCAGCTAAAGATTTTTGGTTTTCTTTAATATAAATAATATTGTGAATATTCATCAGCTCAAAAGTATTATTATTGTTATGAATTAAAGGCAAAAATAATCTGTGCTCATATTGTAAAAAATCACTTAAACTTTCAGCTTCTTTAGAATTTTCCTTAATTCCTAAAAATATGGTATAGTCGTTAGTGATTTGGCCATTTTTCGTTAATATTTTAACTTCGGCTTTTAGTTTAGGTACATATTTTTTTTTGTCTTTGCACATGAGTAAACCTCCAGTCTTTAAGTGTTTATTTCTCATTGTAATTAACAAAGTTTTTGATTAGCTTTGTAATTTTAATGATAGGGCAAGGCGAGAATAAAATCAACATCACATACATGTGTTTTTTGTTTTTATCACTAAATTTAAGGATTAAAATTCACTATCATCCCATAGAGACCATTTTTAGGTCAATTTTGAATATCTACAGCCACAAATTATAGGCTAGTTTTCAAAACCTAAATTTTGAAATTTCATATTTTAGATTCACATCTAACCATGTGCTGTCCCATAGGATTTATTAAAAAAAATGTGGGATGACTGTGATTAAAATTAACGATTTTATTGAATGCAGTAAAAAATTTAAAAGGGTTTTATTTTTCGAACAACTCGTTAATTGGTACTTCTTTATTGGTTTCAAGATCAATCATTACGGTACTATTATATGCCATGTCAACAAGAGCATCTATATCAAGTCTTTTTTCTCCGTTTACTATCATCTTCCTGGGTGCTCCGGTACTTGGGTTTGAAGGAGAAAAAACAGTGCAGCTATCCGGAACCTGCTCTTTTGATATATTAAATGTATCGATCTTTTCAGCAATCCTGAGTATTTCAATTTTATCCATACCAATCAGAGGCCGGAGAACTAGCATATCAATTGCATTATCAATATTGGCCAAATTAACAATGGTTTGGCTAGCTACCTGGCCGACAGATTCTCCCGTAACTAATGCTTTATTTTCATTTTTATGAGCGATACGCTCAGCTAGACGAAACATAAATCTTCTATATAGTATGGTCCTGAATGTTTCAAAAGTATCTGCGCAAATGATTTTTTGGACTTCCAGTAAGTTACATGCAAATAGGCGTCTACTTCCCTGATATTTATTTAATACTTTGGCAAGTCGTTTTGCTTTTTCTATTGTGGCAGGAGGAGTAAATGGATGGCTATGAAATGTTAAAAAATCGGAAAAAACACCACGTTTCATTATCATATAAGCAGCAACAGAAGAATCAAAACCGCCGGAAAGCAGTGTTAATACAGGGGGATTACTTCCGCTTGGCAGGCCGGCGGCACCTTTTTGTTTATCAAAAAAAATAAAAGCTTCATCTTTATGTATTTCGCAATATACGGTTATATCAGCGTTGTTACTGAGATTAACGCTAAATGCTTTGTTTTTGGTATAAACCAGTTCAGCCAGGTCGATTTCAACATCTTTTGTAGGCATAGGGAATGGTTTATATGTTCGTTTTACTCTTATTCGATAAGTAAGAACATCAGTTTTTCTATCTTTTATTGTTTCATCGATAATTGATCCAGAGTTGTCATTAACAACTTTTCGTATTGACTCTATTGTAGAGATGGCTCTTATTGCAAATGAAAAAGTATCTAAACCAAAAACAAAAGTTAATGCTTCAGATATTATTTTAATTTCTTCAGGAGTGAATGTACCATAGTTATTGTAATGAATAACAATTCTGCCTCTTATTTTTTTAACTTTAAGATTGCTGAATTTATTAAGTAGACGATTAATTCTATCTATCATTTTTTGTTCAAAGCGCCAGCGATTATTTCCTTTTAAAGCTACTTCGCTATATCTACAGAGAATGATATTATAATTTGGTCGTATGTTCATAGTTCTTTTTCCTGATTTAAATGTCCTGGAGGCATTTTCTTTTTGATTAATTTTGTGAAATATTTATTCTTAATTATTTATATAAAATCATTCCGCATTAGGTATAAATAGGTAACAATATCATTTTTATTGTTTATCGAAAAAAACTAAACGCGTTGGACATGTTTAACTTTTATTAAAAAAAATATAAATATTCTCAATAAGAGTATAGCTTTTTAATTAAAAATATAATATAATCGGGAAATAATGAAAGAAAAAGGATGATTATTTAAGTATAATAAGAAAAGACAGAAAACGTTTTTAGTATTCTTAAGATTTCTTCTTCTTTTTGGTAAATTATTGTATAAAGGTTTCTAGGTTTTATTATAGTTCTAACTCGAACTATTCCAAATTTTGCTAAGAGGCTATTTCTTTAATTTTTACACAATCTACAAAATAAATGTATTAATCAACGAAAGGAGTTTAGAGTGAAGTTGTCTAAATCAGCTCTACTTACAGCGGGAATCGCTGCCGTTATGTTAATGTCAGGTTGCGTGGCGTATAAACCACCACCAACAATAATTCACGCAGATAATTACACAGCCGAAACCTTAAAAGAACAGCGGGTTATACCACCGGCAGATAGAGTTTTAGGGATAAAAGAAGCAATAAGAATTGGTTTAACAAACAATCCTACATATAAGCAAAAACATCTTGCAATTGTAACAGCATGGGCTGCTTTCTATACTCAACTGGCCGCTTATTCTCCAGTTCTTACTAGTAATTTTGGAGCTCAGCAGGCTCAGAGTAGTGCTACTGGTACTACTGGCGCTTTTAATAGCGTAGCTACAACCTGGGGCCCTGGGACCGGAAGTGGTAACATGGCAGCAACATGGAACGTATTTAACGGTTTCCAAACAACTATGGCTGTATTAGGTGCCAGAGCTACTGCATTGAGTGCAGAAGAGCTTGATAAAGATTATCGCAGACAGCTTATTTTTCTCATAACTCAATCATATAACGCAATACTGCTTGCCAGAGCAACTATTCAAATTGATCTTTCTGATGAAGCATTTAATGTACAGCAGCTTAGAGACAGTCAGTTAAAATATAATGCCGGTGCAAGTTCGTTATCTGATCTTCTTAACTTTAAACTTAATATGGTGAACGCTCAGGATGCGGTTGTAACAGGAACAGCTGATTATAAAATTAACCGTTTTGCGCTTGCCGCTTTAATGGGGCTTACAACAGCAGACTTACCTGAAGAAACACAATTTCCACCAATCGAAGTTCCTGAGAGCGAGGAATATTCATTAGCTGTAGATTTTTATCTTGATTTAGCGATAAGTCAAAGACCCGACCTAAAATCTGCAAGATTAAATCTCGATTCTCTTAGATATGCACTCTATGGTACATGGGGACAGTTTTCTCCATCTGTAGACCTTACAATGAATTATGGGTATGGAAGAGCGACTAACAGTAACTGGGGCGATAGTGCTGCTTCTCCACGTGGACAGGACCTTAATTATAATTATGGTTTTACGGCAAGTTGGATACTGTGGCAGGGTGGTTCACGTATAGCTGCTGTTCGCGGCGCACAAGCTACTCTCTATTCGCAGGAAGAAACAGTGCTGCAAACATGGATTACTGTTGTACAACAGGTAAGAGCTGCTTACACAAGTCTACTGGCAGATATGACTCATAGAAAATTGCTTGGAAAAGTAATGCAGTATTCTCAGCAGCGTAGAGACCTTGTAAGAGAGGAGTACAATGCTGGTAATACTGATATAAGTAACTTGAACATTGCACAGCAGCAGCTGATAACGGCTGAATTGGGGCATGTTAAATCAGTTATAGGTGTGTCTAACTCTAGAGCACAACTTGATGAAGCCTGCGGAACTAATGTTCTTAGATAGGTGTCATTGGCATATATTGTAGTAATTTAAAAGGTTCGCTTATACAGCGAACCTTTTTTATGTCACTACTGCAGTAAGGGGTGCAAATCGATAATAGGTATTGAAGATGGGGGTTGTTAAGTAAAGCTCGGCAAAGAGAAAAGTGAAAGCCAGAGCTCTTTTGCCTAAACCCTAAACCCTAAACCCTAAACCCTAAACCCTAAACCCTAAACCCTAAACCCACATGCGTTGTTTTTACTGTAAAAATCTTAATGCTAATTATGCTGATCTTTGTGATTCAGATCTGAAACATCTTTTTTCGGTTCTTAGAGCTAAAGAAGGTGTTAGAATACTGCTAATAGACGGAAAAGGCGGAATTGCAGAAGGGCTGATTGAAAGAAATAGAGCTATTGCGGTACATTCGTTTAGGCAGTGTTCTTTGCCGAGAGTAAAAGTTCATCTTTATGTATCTCCTCCTCGTAAACAGCAAATGGACTTACTGTTGTCTCAATGTACTGAGGCAGGGGTATGGGGAATTCACCCCGTATTTACGGAAAACTCCGTAGCAATGCCTAAAAAAGAAGCAACAGTTGATAGATGGCGGCTAAAGCTTATTGAGGCCTGCAAGCAGTCACATAATCCCTTTATTCCTCAAATTTTTCCTCCTATGGTCTTAGATAATGCTATAAAAAATATTGTAGATTCAAAACTTGCAGCATTTTTTGGCTCTACAGGCTCAATGTGCAACAATGGCCCTCTGCAAAAAAAGCGAGAAGAAGTTGCTTGGCTGGTCGGCCCTGAAGGTGGATTTACTCAAAAGGAAACCGAATTGATGGTTGATTCTGGGTTTTACGGTATTTCTATTGGTAAATGGGTCATGAGGGTGGAAACTGCCGCCGTAACTGGCACAGCTCTTCTGCAGTTATAGGATAAAAAATGATAGATTTTAAAGATTTTTTCAATTACCTTTTGTCGACCACCTTACTTAACATTCTTCATAGCTTATAATCTAAAAAACGTCAATACCTTCTTTGAAAAAAAGCAGTAAATACTTATAAAATTAGCGCTCCCAAATGCTTACAAAAGTCACGCCAGGCATCCTTCATTTTGCTAACACTTTACTGACAGTTTATCGACAATTTATAACCTGTTTATGATAAATATTTTTGAGCTAAATTTGAGATTTCATACAATATAT
>CAZVCD010000141.1:0-7091 GCA_964625675.1 uncultured Victivallales bacterium
ATTATCTTTTTTGCTTTGTTTTACGAGTTAATCTTGTTGACTATTAACATATTAACAAGATGCTTCTATGCATTTAAAAGATCTGAACTACGATGCTTTTTTAACCATATAGAAATCAGCAGAGATGAATTGAGTCGCCCCTACACTTGAAACCTTGACCTTTTCAGGATTTTTTAGATCATGAAGAGCTACTGCGAGTAAGGAATCTCCACACCCATAGTACAAGAAGTATTTACCTTTGAAACAAACCATACCTTCTATAAATACTACGTTATCCACCAAGCCCACCTTTTCATAATTTTCAGTAACAGTCATAAAAGGTGTATCAAGTCTGTGTATCACAGCAAATGGATTAGTTGTTTTAACTTGAATCTGGCCTGGCGTATATTCATCACTTGTAAGTTTTTTACAGAAGCCAAACTGATTTTTTTTTAGATTCATCCCATTGTAAAGAAGGAGTGTTTTGCCATTACTATTAATTGCTGCAGGACCTGGCTCACATAATCTACTATCGAATAAACCGGCTCTGGGTGTTATAACAGATTTTGGAAATCCATTTTCACCTAATATCATTTCCCAATTCCCTTTTAAAAGTTCCTCTAAAGAGGCAGTTGCAAAGAAAATATCTGTATCCCCCCAAAACATGCCAAACTTCTTTGCTCCATTATCGTTTTGATCGCCAAAATCAAATTTAATTGGCTCAGCAATAAAATTGTTATTTTTAAATTCAGTAATAAGCGCACCGGCTTTTGACCATAGATTCTGATACTTCTTATCTTTAAATACAAGACCTAACTTTTTCCAGTTAACTAGATCTTTACCTATCGCACTGCAAAGTCTGGAAGTTTTTCCATCATATCCTGAGTACATCAATAGATATTCTCCATTGGGAAGAGTAACAATTCTTGGATCCTCGCAACCTTCTCTTTCATATTCATATTCAGGATAAAGGATTGGTTTTCCACTTAATCTTGTAAAATTAATACCATCACTACTTTTAGCTAAACCAACAACGGAAGGTGAAGGTGGTTTAGTATCAGACTGAGCTCTATACAAAAGATATACTTCATTATTTTTGATAAAAGCTGTAGGATTATATATATGACCTGACTCCCAATGAACTATTTTTTTAGTCATAGGATCTGTATATACAGAGTCTGCTTTTGGTTTTAATATTGGGTTGGACTTATTTTTTACAAACGGAGTTAATGCCCAACTGTCATTTGCTGTACTTTGGGCTTGATCTAAAGCAGCAAACATTCCTATAGATAATAGAAAGCCACATAAAACGATAATACTTTTAATTCTAGCGAACTTATTCATTTTTTTTCCTACATGTATACTTTTATTTTAACAATCTAGATATCAAATAATAATTTTCCTGTTAATGGATCCTGTGCATATTTTTCACATAACTCAATTAATATATCTTCATGCGTAATGCCTACATCCATAACACTATCATTCCCACCATAGTATACTAGAATTCTACCATCCCCCAAAGGCACAGCACCGCAACAAAAAACTACATTGGGAACATGCACATAAGTATTGTCGCTAACAGCGCAATCACAGGCTGTTGGAAACAGTATAGGGATACTGGACATTTTGACCTTTGATGGATCATCCAAATCATGAAGCGCAACACCAAGCACATAAGGATTTCCGTCCATAGTTCCTCTAACACCATGAAAAATATCTATCCATCCTTTTTTACTTTTAATAGGTGGAGCGCATGGGCCGATTTTTGTCTGAAATGCACTTGGTCCAAAACCAGTCTGCATCAAAGGCTGTTCATTAACATCCCATAATTTGCCAATCTTCCAATCTTCGCTGTAGCCAATTTTAATCTGGGCAAAAATACCACCAACATCACCTTCTATATCATCATTAGGTCTGAATAGACCGACAAACTTACCATTGATTTTTTCATCAAAAAATACTACATTCCTCATATCACAATCAAGAATCGGACCACGTCTGACATACGTTTTAAAATCTTTAGTTGTTATTAAAGAAACTCTTACTCTATCTTTTATAGTAGCATGATAAGCACTGTAAATTATAGCGTATTCGTCGTTAATTTTAGATATACGTGGATCTTCAAGACCGCCACTTTCATTTTCAATAAGTTGTTTTTTGTCTGTACCTTCCGCAAAAATATCATTTTCATTTGCAGGTTTTAACACTGGTTCCGGATCAATTGTCCAATTATCAACACCATTTTTACTTCTTGTTATCCCAAGTACACAAATACCGCATCTTAAATGTGATCTAAATAGCATCAGATATTCATCACCTGTAAAAATCACTCCCGAGTTATGAACTGTTGTTACTTGGTGCGCGGGATTAATCCAGATTTTATTAACATCTTCTGCCGTAATAATGGGATTATTGGAATACCTGGCAACGGGATTGTTCAAATCAATACTTACTTCTTCTCCACCTGGAAACGCTAATGCTTTTTTCATTAAATCAATCATTCTAATTACCCCACTTATGCTATGTTTTGTATATTAATGCTTATATTACAGATACATGATCTTATTTCTGTATCATTCAACGTAACAAGAACTTTTAAAACGAGTTCAATATTATTATCCGACGTCAACTTGTTTTCCAGGACAAAATGGCCAGCAGAAATCCTCACCCATTTAACCCACCATTTTTTACGGCTTTTATGTAATTCATTTGTTAATTCTGGAGAAAAAGTTGGCTTTTCCTGAATATAAACAGTATTGAAATATTTATCACATATGATAAATCCAACTTTATAATCATGAACCACGCTTGGATCATTTATATCTTTTGCTACACGGCCTGAATGAATTGAAAGTAAATAGTATGTCTGTCCATTAATATCTAAAGGGATTGGTGCCCCATTCAGACCCAATCCGGAAAACAACCATTCATTAGGAGTTTTAGAAGGTTCTACTATATATTTTTCAATTATTTTTCCAGTATCTAAATCTTTTAATAATTGAATTCTATGATTTATTGCAGATAATGTCAATTCTCCATTTTTACCTGCAGGAAGAAACCCTAATTTTAGAGTTTTTTTAATACCTTTTCCACCTGGTGCTGCCCTGTGTATAATAGGATATGCCATTCTGCCATCCCATAGTTCAACCGGTTTATCAACTATACAGGTATCTCTATCATCCATCTCCTGTTCATAACCTTCGGAATCAACATATGTACCACAATCCAAATAACCATGCCGTGTCCATTCTGAAGGACTCCATAGTTTTTCAGCTTCGTTTGCTTGATCATTATCAATAAGGTTAATTGATTTTTCTATCTTATCTTTAAATGTACTAATCCCCATAGAAGCAAATCCTACGCTGGCTATTTGACCATTATAGGCGGAATAGGTTAATATAACCCTATCACCTACAATCATAACCCTAGGGTCTTCTACACCAGCCTGCTCTCTCTCTCTAAAAAGGTCTTCCATACCATATTTTCCCGGTTCTCTAACTGGGTATAAAACAGGAAATGGAAGTATATAGTTTTTGAAGTTTTCAGTATCCTCCACTTTCAAACCAAATACAGATATTCGTCTGTAAACATAGGGAGGAAAGTTTAAATCATTCGCGCCATCTTCAGTAACAGCCCGAAAAATAGATACATATATACCGTTATCAAGCTTCAAGGCACCAGCCTGCATTGTATACTCTATATTATAGTCTTTGCCCTCGCGTTTATACTTTAAGTTTACGTCTTCAGGCAAGATATATGGCTCTAAATTTCCTTTAGATACCGTGAAACATTTATTATTATCACTATAGTTTAAATCAGACATTGACATACATTGCGAATCAAAAATATCTGACTTTTTGAATTTAGTTAAACTGTTGTCTTTCTTCATTATAAGCCCTCAAGTTAAACTTGTAAGTTAGTCTTTATTTTCCTGCTCCATCCATCTGGCCTTATATTTTTCAAGAGCTTTACTGTAAGGAAGAATAACAATAACAAGAATAATAAGAGGAATAATTGTAGCTATACGAAAAGCTGTTATGCCTCCAAAATATTCAAATAAATCTCCAAGGATCCTTGCGGCAAGACTTCCGGTTACAGCACCGGCAATTGTCAAAATAGTCATTATAAAAGTATGCTGTCCTTTGGGACTGCTACTTAATATTGTAGAATTTAACAATGGAGAGGTAGGAGCAATAAATAAACCAATCAACGGCAGCAGCAGTACTGTGATCGGTATATCACTCCAGATCTTTATAGTTTCATTACTTTGATGCATAGAAAACAGAATAACTATTAAAAACAGTGCTCCAAATCCATAGCAGCATAACATTATTTTATCCCATTTCATAAACTTGAGCAGGAAAGCAATTAAGAATCTTCCTAATGCCATTGATAAAGTTAGCAAACTCGCCAATTGAATACTAACAGAACTAGGTAAATTGACAATATCTTTATAAAAGTTTGGAAGCCATGCAAATATTCCCTGCTCCACAAAACTGCCAAGAAAGAATACTAGAATCAAAGCTATTATTATTTTTTTTCTACACAGAGTAAATAATTCGCTTAATTGTTTTTTAATACCCTCTTCCGCTGTTTTTTTAGTTGCAGATTCATCTAAAGGTGCTAAAAACCAAACAAGAAAATTTACCATTCCTATAAGTCCAAATACCCAAAATGCATAAAGCCAATTCTCAGGAGTTTTTTTTATAAAATAGGCTAGTATCCACATGCCAAGCATTGATAAAATCATCCAGGAAGCTTCCATTATTGTTATCATATATGCATGCCCTTTTCTGTCACTGGTAACAAGCCCTACAGCAGAGTATATACCAATTTTCAAGACAACCAGGGTCATTCCTATAAAAACCAAATATACTTTCAACATCCAGTAATAGTTTAAAAACGGCATACAAAAGCAAATAGTACTCATAACAAAAAGCATAAGCATAATTGATCTTTTATAGCCGGTTCTCAAAATAAATGAAAAAGCAACAAAAGATAAGATTACCTGTGTAAAGTTCATATAACTTTCAAGTGTTCCAGCTGAAGAATATGAAACATGATAGTAACTTACAGCCTGCATGATAAATACAGATAAAACTGAAGCAAATACACTGAGTGTACTAAAACTAAATACTAATGCAGTTCTTGTTCGTAGATGTTTAGCCATTTATATCTCCTGGTAAATGTATTATAACATATTTGCATGACATATAACTTTGGCATGCATAATGAAATGGTATAGACATTCTATCAGGACAGATAAAGTGTCAGTAATTTCAATTATAACCAATATACCAATTATCTACAACATGATTTGGCGGCAAATGATTAGAAAGATAATAATGCTCCCTATCTTAAAATAAGCAACGGGAGCTAAAAAAGTCACTTTACTATACTATTTATCAATGGTAAGACTTACAGGACAGTGATCAGAACCCATTACGGTTTTATGAATTTTAGCTTCTGTGATAGAATCTGAAAAACTATCATTAACACAATGGTAATCAATTCTCCAACCTATATCTCTTTCCCTCGCTTTAAAGCGATAGGACCACCAACTGTAATAACCTGGTTCGTCTGGATAAAATTTCCTAAAGGTGTCAGTATATCCTGAAGCGAGAAAAGAACTCATCCACTCCCTTTCTTCAGGTAAATAGCCGGCATTTTTTTCGTTGGCCTTTGCATTTTTCAAATCAATCGGAGTATGGGCTATATTATAATCTCCACAAAGCACAATATTTTTACCATCAGCAACTAAGCTATTGCACTTTTCGAGGATTGCTGCACAAAAGTCAAGCTTATAACTTAACCTTGCACCTTCTTTCTGTGAATTTGGAAAATAACAATTAATAAGAGAAAAAGCTGGATAATGAGCTATCACAGTACGCCCTTCATTATCAAATTCATCAAGCCCCAGGGGTTCTACACTAATCGGTTCTTCTCTGCTATAAAGAGCTACACCACTGTAACCTTTGCGTTCTGCTGAAAACCAATAACTTTTATAACCATTAATTTCCAATAATACATTATCCAACTGTTCAGGCTGTGCCTTTGTTTCCTGAACAGCTAAAATATCTGGCGCAGTTTCAGTTATCCACTCAATAAAACCTTTTTTAGCAGCTGCGCGAATACCGTTAACATTCCAAGAGTATATAGTTTTCATTAAAGATCTCCTATCAAGTCCATAAGGTCATCGACAACTTTGGGAACAAAATATTCATTGCAAAGTGGAGTTATAGAAACTCCTCCTTCGTCTACACAGTTTAAGTCAGAACCTTCACAATGAAGAAATGAAACACAATCTCCAACAATAGATGCATACTTCTCATTCTCTTTTTCTTCAAAGTAAATAGTATCATTATAAACTCTTTTACCCAAATGTGTGATTTTTACTGTTTTAAAATCTTCCCCTAAAGGAAAATTAATATTTAACACAACCTGTTTTGTTAAAACGTTTTTGGCAAGCTTTGCAATTAATCGGTCAATAAAGCCTGCTGCAGCATTATAATCTTCTTCTTTTCCCAATCTCTGCATAGAACAGGCTATACCCGGAATTTCGTTTAATAACCCTTCTCTTGCACCTGCAACAGTTCCGGAATAAAAAACATCACACCCCATATTTGCTCCGTTATTTATTCCAGAAACAACAAGATCAAACTTTACATCCTTATATAAACCAAATATAGCGACCTTAATACAATCAGCCGGTGTTCCGTCAATTGCATAGCCACTGGTTATTTCTTTTAGTTTCATTGGTTTGAACAAACTTACAGCATGTCCGACTGAACTTTTCTGATTTAGAGGTGCAGCAAAAAATACATCATGATCTTTAGATAAAACTCTATACAAAGCCTGAATTCCATCTGAATCATAACCATCATCATTTGTCAATAAAATATTCATACAGTTATACAGCTTTCTAGTTTATACTTTTTGATTATAGTCAATAATATATGTGATGTACAAATATTATTCCCAATAAAAAATCATTAAAAGTCATTATTTTTTTGCATCTTCTGCACTTTGAACAAAAATATTCATAATACCGGCTCAATTTTTGTGTTTGGTAAATTATATATCTTCAGAGTAAAATATTCTTTGTCCTT
>CAZVCD010000142.1:0-7070 GCA_964625675.1 uncultured Victivallales bacterium
TATAATTACTCTTGTCAGTTCCTTATATAAACAAACTGTAAACAATAATTATATCTCCTCCTTCTCATTCATGAAGATTTAATTTATCACATTAAATCTATGAGGGATATATTGATTTTGAAAATTCAAAGTATCCATGAACACAAATATTTAGAATAACTTATATATTGAGACTGAGAGTTTAATGCAGTATGGTAGAATATAAATATTAAAGGATAAAAGAAGAAGACTATTAGTCTATAAGTCCATTGTCTAAGGTCTTAATCTGTTGGGTTGAAAGAGTTTAAAAAGGGGTTGCTGCAGAAGATGTTTGGGTGAGGGGAAGGATCGCCTAAGGCGATTAAATTTTAGTGGTTAAGGGAATTATGAAAAATAATAAAATCTATCCTTATGCAAAACAGGAAGGTGGATCAGAGCGGTTTATGAATATAAAAGTCATAGATTCACAAGACATTGTCCAATTTGAGGAATCTGAACTTGATCCACATGGGAAGAACGCTTTAAATAAACATATTCCCGGCCTGGTTTTTAAGGCTTATATAGCTAAAGCAGAAGTATCATGGAAAGATGATGATAATAGACTGCAATGTATTAAGCACCTTAAAAAGAATAGAAGACCAAATCATAAAAATCGCTGGGAGAATGTGCTGGAAAATATTGATAACTTAAAAAATGGTAAATATCCCCCAACAAAACCTATTTTTGTTCTGCCCACAGGCAAAGAAAAGGTACAGGTTATTGACGGAACTAGAAGAATTGTATCCTATATAGAATTTGGTATATCTGATATAGAGGTCATATTAATAAAATGAAGTGTAAAACTCATGATTTGATCTGATAGTTTCTCCTACAAACATTACTTGTATTTACCCCCTTCTCTTTCCTGTAAAACTTTTACTTCTTCTGCAACACCTCCTAATCTTTTGGCACAAAAGCTTGAGATTTTTCGTGTGTTTCGCTGTGTCAGGGCGTAGTTCTCAAAACGAAGCCTGATGGTTAAACTCTTAGTGTTGATTCGTGTAATTCGAGGATAAACTTTCTTCCTTTTTTTTCGCTGTGTCAGGGCGTATCCCGCGAATGCGGGAGAAAACGGGGCAACCAAGTGCCAAAAGTTAACGGCTAATTCTATATTTTCATATAAGCTTCTGCACAGGCTATTGAATCCAAAACGGCATCATGGCTGCTTTTATAACTAATATTTAAACGTCTGCATAAATCTTCTATGTTTAATCCGGTCATTTTATAAGTACATTCAAATGAAGTACGGGGTTTCTCTAAATTATAATAATCCAATGTCTGATGTAAACAGTCAATAGCAAAATCAGCAGAAGCAACAAGCAGTCTATTATCGAAATATTGCTTTATTTCGTTCCATATTTTCGGAAATAATGGTAATCTTCCTGTAACTTCAGGATCAATTCCATGCATTAATGAATGGGATCTCAAATATTTATTGCCGGGCGGCTGGACATAATGTGATATTTCTTTAATGATTATTCCATTTTCAACAATAACTAAACCTATCTGACAGATACTCCATAGTGTATCCTGAGCTGTTTCAAAACCTACAGCAGTAAAATTTAGATTATTTTTATATTTCATGTTACCAATATATCAACCTCCGAAAAGACTTTTATTATTCTGAACTAAATAATATAATTGATTAAATGTTATCTTCTCTGCTATTTTAAAATTTGAGTTAAAAAAAACTTTTATAAATCAACTGAGGAAACTCGCTCTTAGCAAAAGAACTGAAGGCTCTTGAAAATGTTGACTCAGATGGAACTTCTCTGCTTGTTTCCCACCCACATAAACGTCTAAGAACAGGACTGCTTTTAATATTATCAATAAGAATAGAGGTCTGAGTATACTGAAAAATAGGTTTAGCTATGAAAGCTTTAACTAGGCTAAGTCTATCTGAAGGCTTTCTTCCAATACCAATCCAATTAAATTTATCAATGAACCTTATAGGATCTAACAACTCAACAGCTCTTACAAATTCACACTGTTTCTTAGTTAATTCTCCTAATTCCTCTTCAAGCTCTGGCAAAAGCCAACTTTGTATACTATAAAATTCTCTAGAAAGAAGTTCCATTTATTACCTTGTAATTGTGGGTTGCTAATTCTTGTCTCGTCAACAATATTTTAGCATAAACTTCTTTCTATATAATCAACTAAATCTAAAAAAAGGTAGTTTTGCAATTACCTCATATATATATTTTTAGAACATATTGTGAGTAAAAAAAATCAAACTAGAGTGATGCAGATACTTTTTTAAATTTTTTGCAGTAAATTTAAAAAAAATATTCCAGATTCGTTCCATTCAGAACAATGATGTATAGGATAGTGACAGCTGTGCTGTGTATGTAAGCAGTACTTATAGCGAGTTATCTGTTGATGTGTATAAGAATTGGGCTTTTTCAGTGTCAACTAATATAAAGGGATACTTATGAAAGATAAAAAAAAGAAGCTAGTAATTGTTAGGCTAATTACCGCGATAGTGATACTGATCTTAGGGATTTGTTTATTCGAATTCCTCAGTTTCGGAAATAAGTTACCGAAACAGAAAGCTGAAGATGAGACAGCGAGGACGTTGGCAGGAACACCTATAAAATTTATGCCTGTGCGTGCGGATATAAAAACATATGGTTCGATTCGTCCTGCCAAAATCATTAGAATTAGTTCTGAGTTAACCGGAAAAATAGTTTATACCAAACCTGACATGAAGAATGGAATGATAGTAAACATAGGTGAAATCCTTATAAAAATAGACAAAAGATATTATAAAATAGCTTTAAACAGAGCTGATGCAAAAATAGATCAACTGAATGCCTCTATCTCCAAACAAAAATTATCAATTATTAACACCCAGCTTTTGCAGGAAACAGTTAAAAAGCAGTTTGAACTTGAGAAAAAACAGTATGACCGCGTGAAAGGACTAGTTGAAAAGAATGTATATCCATCGCAAAAAATGGAAGAAACAGAGCAGAACCTTGAAACAACAAGAAATAAGTATTTTACATCTCAAGGTGTTGCGGAAAATGCGGTAGTTGAACTTAGAAGTTTAGAAGCGGAACTGAAATCGGCAGAAACAGATAAAAATGAGGCTGAGTTAAACCTGAAAAGGTGTGTAATAAAGAGTCCTATACACGGCAGACTAAAAAACATATCAGTTGAAAAAGGTGAATATACAAGCATAGGTACAAACCTTCTTGACGTTGTAGATGACAGCTCTCTGGAAATCCCTATAGCATTAAGTGCTGATGAAGCGGGAATGATTCTTGATTTTACTCCGGGAAAGGACAAGGATTACAGTCACTGGTTTAAATACAGCGAAGATAATCCAATATTGGTTGAATGGGGTGATAAAAGCGGAAAATTTCAGTGGAAAGGAAAAATTATCGGAGTAGAAACGTTTGATACCGAGACACGTATGATAACTGTTTTGGTCAAGCCTGTTGAATCTATAAAAAAACATGAGGAAAATTTTCCGCTGGTGGCGGGCATGTTCTGCAAAGTTATCTTTACGGGTAAAGAAATAAAAGATGCTTTGAAAGTGCCGTTAAACGCAATCCAGTTGAACGGCAGTATTTACGTTGTCGATAACAAAACAGATAAAGTACATGCGGAGAAAATCAAAATTATCCGCTATGATAATTATCAGGCTATAATTTCATCAAAGGGATTAAAGGCCGGGGACTATCTGGTTACCCAGCCCTTACCGAACGGAATTCTTAACGGTACTAAAGTAAAAATAGTAAAACCGCTAAGCTCTGGGGCTAAGATTAGTTACTAATTACGAATTGCAGGCATCGTGCATAAGCATCTAATAAGGAAATAGAGATGATAAAAAATATACTTAACGGTTTTCTGAAAAATCCTATTCTGGCCAATTTGATAGTAATATTTATTCTTGTCGGCGGTTTTTTTGCCATGAAGTCAATGTACAGGGAAATTCAGCCGGAAATTAAGGACCGTTATGTTAATTTAACTGTTGCCTATAAAGGAGTTGATCCGCAGGAAATCGAAGAGTCCATATGCCTTAAAATAGAAAATGCACTGACCGGAATACAGGGTGTAAAGCGAATTAGAACAGACGCAAATGAAGGTTCGGCAAGAGCAAGAATATACCCTGTTGAGGGTTATAATATTAATGAGCTGAAAGATGAGGTCCAGACCAAGATAGATTCTATTACTTCATTTCCTGAAGGAGCAGACAGGGCTATTGTAAGCAAACAAAGCTTTACGTCCGAAGTCTGCGGGATTGTTTTGTCAGGCGATATTCCAGAAATTCAACTGCGTAATACAGCGGTTAAAATGAAAGATGATCTGCTGAAGCTTCCGCATGTTAGTGATATAGAACTGAACGGAGCAAAAAACCTTGAAATTTCAATAGAGATTTCAGATAAAAAACTAAGGAAATATGGACTTTCCCTTGATGAAGTAAAAAATATCATTAAAAAGAACAGTGTAAATATTTCAGCCGGTACGATAAGAACAAAAGTAGAGGACTTTAGAATAAAGGCGATTGGAAGAAGGTACCAGGCTAAAAAATACAAAAATATCCCTGTTATTTCTAAAAAGGACGGGACAACAGTTAAGCTGGGGCAGATTGCAAAGATCTGTGATTCATTCGATAAGGAACAGAACAATTTTATCATGTCCGATGACGGGAAACCTGCTCTCTTTTTTATTATTCGCCGCGGTGAAAATGATGATGCGATGGATACAGCATCCGAAGTTAATAAGTTTATGAAAGATGAACAGAAGAAACTGCCCCCGGGTGTTTCTATCACAAAATTATTTGATACAACAAAATATATTGATAGCACTCTTACAAGTTTTGCATGGAACGGTGCAATAGGGCTGCTGCTTGTTATTAGTATTTTATGGCTGTTCCTGGATTTTAGACTGAGTCTGTGGGTGGCACTTGGAATTCCTGTTTCTCTGGCCGGAGCTTTCATCGTAATGGCTATAACGGGGATGACGATAAATTTCTTTTCTCTTTTCGGTCTGATAATGGTAGTGGGGATTATTGTCGATGACGGGATTGTAGCAGGAGAATCAATCTATGAAAGGCAGGCAAACGGTGAACCGCCCTTTCAGGCAGCGCTAAACGGGACAACGCATATTGCCTGGCCTGTAATAGCTGCAGTTTTTACAACTATCATATCATTTATACCCCTTCTTTTTCTGGTTGGCGGAATGAAAGATATGATATTGCCTATTCCAATTGTAGTAATTTCAGCTTTAAGTGTTTCGTTAATTGAAGCTCTTATCGTGCTGCCTGTTCATTTGAGGAAGCTGAAATTTACAACAACATTGCCGAAAAACAAAATTTTAAGATTTTTTTCAGACTTGAGACTGTATGTCAATAAAGGGCTGGATTATTTCATACAGAATATATACGGCAGGATTATACACAGTGTTTTATTGTGGAGGTATGCTGTGATAAGTATCGGAATACTTGTCATGCTGTCTGTATTCGGATTAATTGAGGGTGGCAGCATTAAATTTAAGTTCTGGCCTGTCACCGAATCGGATGTTTTACGGCTTGAGGTTGATCTGCCAGACGGCACACCGGTTGAGAAAACAAAAAAACTGTTTCATAAATATTACGAAGCCTGGCAGAAAATTGAACCCAAGTTCAAAACACCTGACGGAAGAAAACCGTCCGAAGGGTTTTATGCATGGGGCGGAGGCAATAATATTCAGTTTATGCTTCCACTGGTTGCAACAGAAGAAAGAGCTATTCCGTATTTGGATCTTGCCAATGCCTGGGAAAAGGAAATCGGTGTAATTCCCGAAGTTACAAAGAATAGTTTTCGAGGACAGGATTGGGATTATCCCATCAGCATAAACCTATATGGAGATAACCAGAAGACTCTTCTGGAAGCTGCAAATAAACTGACTGATAAAATAAGAAGCTATAACGGTACGTTTGATGTTCAGACCAGCTACAAATACGGAAAAAGAATGTTTGCAACGACACTGAAACCGGCTGCTTATTATTTTGGATTGAGTTTAAGTAATATCGCTGAGCAGGTTTATGCAGGATTTTACGGCAGTGAAGCAATGAAAATTCAGCGCGGGAAGGATGAAATACCAGTCAAAATCAGCTTTATCGGCGTTCACGGGCAGAATTCCGTCAAATATTTTCAAAATATGAGAATAAAAACACCTGACGGCACGAATATTCCTTTATACGATGTAGCCAGCTTAAATCTTGAACCTGCCCCGAGCAGTATTTCAAGAGAAGACGGAAAAAGCTATATAAATGTCTATGCAAGGGTAAATGAAAAAATAGCTAACAGTAAGGAAATAATGACAAATCTGGATAAGAATTTTCTTCCAAAACTTGCTGGAATTTATGATATTTCATTTGGAGAGTCAGGACAGTCCAGACAGACCAGTGAACTGTTCTCTAAAATGATGGTAACAGTTCCGCTTGCGCTGCTTGGAATTTATTTCATTCTTGTGCTTATCTTTAAATCTTATTTTCAGCCGGTCGTAATAATGTTTACAATACCTTTTGGCGCTATTGGCGCCATTATAGGATTGACTATATTCGGTCTCCCGATTTCACTTATGGGAATTTTTGGAATAGTGGCGCTGTCTGGAGTAGTAGTAAATGATGCAATCGTATTAATTGATGAAATAAATCGACGGTTGGTTTCAGGAAAGGATCTTTTTACTGCCGTTGCCGAAGCTGGAAAAAGACGGTTCAGAGCTATTTTGCTAACTACGCTGACAACATTTTTTGGTCTTATGCCACTGGTTTTTCAGAAAAGTTTTACTGCGCAGTTTGTAAAACCTATGGCTGTAACTATTGCCTTCGGTATTGTGTTTACAACACTGGTAACACTGATTTTGGTTCCTTGCTTCTTTGTTGTGCTCAATGATATACGCAGAGGGTTACATTATATCTGGTTTTTGGATTTACCCAAACGTGAAGATGTTGAACCGAGAAGAAATTCCTAAAAAGTATAAATTTAGAAAAAAACTACAAAAAGCTTTTTTTGAAGAGCTTCTTTTTTGTCATTATTTACCTTTACGTATATTGCTAGTAA
>CAZVCD010000143.1:0-7065 GCA_964625675.1 uncultured Victivallales bacterium
TTTTAATGATAGAATTGATGAAAAAAGAGCCGGAGAAATTGGTATTCGGAAATATCTCGAAAAACCTTTTACAGAACAGGAAATCACTGAGGCAATCCACGAGGCGATGGGAAAGTAATTCTTGATGCGGGTTGCTCGATACTCGATACGGGATACTTGTAATCCGTGAACAGAAGGCGATGGTTTGTAGTCTGTGCTTATTCTTGTTATTATAGGTCCCATAAGTCCTATTCTTGAGCATCGGACATCCGCCGTCGCCAAGGCTTTGGCGGACAGGGCGCGTATCGAGCATCGAACATCCAGCCTGCCACGGCGTAGCGAAGAAGGGCATCGAGTATCCAGCATCGTGACAATAAATTTTATTCTGTTACTTGATATTGTAGCTCATGTGTGCTACGATAATAGTAAAGACAGGAGGACAAAATGAAAACAGAAACAGTCAGGGCAAGAATAGAGCCTGAATTAAAACACGATGTTGAAGGTATTCTAAAGACTTTGGGAATGAATACAACCGAAGCAATAAACCTTTTTTATACACAGATAAAACTTCACCACGGTTTGCCGTTTAATGTTAAAATCCCGAATGCCGAAACCGTAAGAGCAATGAAAGAGCTTGAAGCGGACAGAGGAAAAAATAAAATTAAAACTTATGATTCTGCAAAAGATATGTTTGAGGATTTAGGGTTGTGAAATTAAAGATTTCAAACCAGTATAAAAGAGATCTGAGAAAAGTTTTAAAATCAGGATTAAGATTAAAAAGCAGAAAAAACATAATTGGAAACATAATTGATAATCTGTTATCCGGGAAAAAATTAGAAGAAAAATATAGAGACCATGTTTTAACCGGTCAGTGGCACGGCTATAGAGATTGTCATATAGAACCTGATTTAGTTATGATTTATTTCATTGACACAGAGAATAAAATCTTAGAGATGACAAGAATTGGCAGTCATTCGGAATTATTTCGCTAGTTTCTAGTCCCGTCTTCACTGCGCTACGCCATGGTAAGCTGAGCAGAATAAAGTTTATAGGTCTTATTCTTCAGAACCAATCATGGAAATTCAGTTCAATTAAGAATTTTTATCCTTCGAAGTCTTGGCGAAGTAGGAACGGACTACGGGGCACGGTTCTCGGGAATCGAGTAACAATGACAAAAGATTATTATAAAATTTTAGAAGTTCATCCCGAGGCGAGCCCTGACGTAATTAAAAAAGCATATAAGATTCTGGCTTTGCGTCATCACCCGGACAAACACCATTCCGCGCGAAAAAGAGCAGCTGATATTAAATTTAAAGAAATATCTGAAGCTTATGATGTACTGGGCAATCCGGTAAAACGGAGGGCTTATGACAGAGTCTGTTTCTCCAGCCGAAAGGGAGCTGAATCCGGCACAGCAAATTCCGATATTAATGAAAAAGCCTATTACTATCATCGTATCGGCCTGGCTCACTATCAAAACGCGCAGAAAAAAACAACTTGGAGAATCTTTACCGGTAAAATAACGTCTGAATTAAAAGAATCACGGGATAATTTTTTAAAGATTATAAAGGAATTTACAGCTAGTAAATACGCGGAGGAAGCCTATTACTATAATATATGCATATTAATGGAAAGCTATGAATACGATCGTGATTTCCTGCAGGAAATTGAGGAAAGATTATACGAATTCCTATCAGAATTTCCGAGAAGTAAATGGATAGCTGATGTTAAACTGCATACAGTGAAGTTCTATTTTTTCAAAAAAAGAAAAATTCAGGTGGCTAATAAACTGTTAAATGATATTATTCGGTGCAATTATGGAACAGATTACACACGTGAGGCGGAAATATTGCTGGAATACGCAGAGAAGATGTGATTCGATGCATCGAGCATCGAACATCGAACAACATAAGGAGCAACAATGTTTGACAATATAGAGAATCGTTCACTTTTGATTTTTGGTGGTAAAGGCGGTTGTGGAAAGACAACCTCTTCGTGTGTAACCGGTTATTATTTAGCTCGGCAGAATCCTGATAAAAATGTATTAATAGCATCCTGTGATCCTGCTCATTCTATTGGGGACAGTTTAGGTATTTCTGTTGGCAGCGATAGTACTCCTGTAAAGGGAATGAATAATTTATGGGCGTTAGAAATAGATGCCGACAAAGAGTTCTGCGATTTTAAAACTAAATATGAAGAAGTAATGAAGCAGATTATCGATAGGGGGACTTATTTTGACAAAGAGGATATAAATAGTTTTTTCTCTCTTTCAATGCCAGGCCTGGACGAAATGATGGCCATAATCAAAATATCCGACATTTTAGAAGAGGGTAAGTTTGATTTAATTATTCTTGATACAGCTCCTACAGGACATACTATCAGGCTTTTAGGATTGCCGGCTCAGATGAAAAAATGGCTTAATGTAATGGATCTAATGCAGTCAAAATTCAGATTTATTGCCAAACAGTTCAGTCGCAGGTATATAAAAAATGATTCTGATATTTTTCTGGATAACATGAATAAAAAGCTCAACAAAGTTAATAAATTACTGATTAACAGAGATACTACCGTGTTTATACCGGTTACTAAACCGGAAACTCTCCCGATCGAGGAAACTGAAAGACTGCTGCAGGTCTTAAATTCTAGTAAAATATGTGTAAAATCAATTATTGTAAATCAGGTTAAAGAAGGCAGTACCGACTGTCCGTTTTGTTCGGGTAAAGCTGAACAGCAAAAGCATGGCCTTGAATCTATAAAACAAAAATTTGGTGGTTATGAACTTGCCATGATTCCTGTATTTCCTTATCAGATCAGTGGTCCGGAACGACTCGAGGAATACGGTAGAATTTTATTTAATGAACAGACTTATAATCCTCTGGTAGAAAAACAGTCTGTCGGTACAGACTCGGAAGATATGTCTTATGAAAAATTGCTTTCAAAATCATCTGTTCTAATGAAAGATGATGTTTCTCTGTATATTTTCGGTGGCAAAGGCGGAGTGGGTAAAACTACTCTTGCCTCTGCATCCGCTATTGGATTAGCAAAAAAATATCCTTCAAAAAGAGTTCTTATATTTTCCACTGATCCTGCCCATTCCTTATCTGATAGTTTTGGTATATCTATTGGAAATGATCCCGTTACTATTGGAGAATGCGGGAACTTGTCGGCAATAGAAATCGATGCTCCGAAACTGCTTGATGAATTTAAGAGTGTATATATCGATGACATTAGAAACGCACTTAGCAGTTTTGTTAAAACGGGAATGAACTTGAAATTTGATAAAGAAATACTTGAAGAGCTCCTTGTGCTTACCCCCCCGGGTCTGGATGAAATTATGGCGTTTAAAAAAATTATGGAATTTATGGATGAAGACAAATTTGATATATATGTTCTGGATTCAGCGGCTACTGGACATCTACTGAGGTTTTTAGAGATGCCGCATTTAATAAAAGAATGGCTTGGAGAAATCTTTAAACTCCTACTTAAAAATAAAAAAGTAATCCGGCTTGCCGCACTTCAACAGGAGTTGCTTAGTCTCTCAAAGAATACAAAAAAAATACGCGAAATTCTTACTAATTCTAAAAAATCCCGGTTTGTTGCTGTTGCTCTTGCTGAAGTAATGGTTAAAAATGAACTCGATGATCTTCTCAAAAATCTGAAAAAACTTGATGTTACATGCGGACATATCCTGATTAATATGGTTCGACCTGAAACTAACTGTTCTTTTTGTGAATTGAAAAGAAAAGAACAGATTAAAGTTATCAGAGAAATTGTAAATGAAAGAAGTTCTGAATATGGAGTTAGTCAATTATTGCTTTCTCCCGATCCGGTTAACGGAATAAATAACCTGAATGAGTTTTCAAATATAGTGTATGGGTGAAGCCTGCTTTTTACGCATCTTGTTTTCTCCTACACTAGGGTTTTTGAATATTATAAAATTAAAATTTGATATTTTAATAAAGCCGGATTGCATGATCAATATTGGACATTTAACCTTCTTGGTTCCGGTTTCGCTGGTTTGTGTGAAGTGCCTATGTATTTTTGCATAAAACTATGCGGCCCACAGATATTTTATGTTACTACTTTCTGCACTCTGGGTTTTTTCTCTCAAACTCTATCTACTTTGGTTGATATGTTAATAAATATTGATTTAGGTTAATACTCTTCTATACCTTTAAGCTCTACCAAAACAAATGACCCTTATATGGTATTTGGATATCCCAACCATACAAGATCTTGTATCTTTAGAATATTATATAAATACTAACATGTAGTACTTTTAAATGTTTTTTGCAATGCCATCAACTTTAATTGATATACTTATGTAGTATGTATTTGGACTTGCTGTAACATGTATACCATTAATAGTAAACATGATATAGCTTGTTATGTGTGTTTGGCATGAATTCTGCTATATATAATCCTATTAATAAAGGATTTACTCGTTAATTCAGGTTAATAAATTCAGTAACGTTATTGAATTGCCGATTTAAGCAGAAGGAAGTCCAAAAAGTAAGGAGTAAGATCATGGCCGTAGAAAAAACAATAGGTAGTTCTAGTCTCGTAGAAGTTATAGACAGAATTCTTGACAAAGGTATTGTTGTAGACGCATGGGTACGTGTATCATTGGTAGGAATTGAACTTCTTGCAGTAGAAGCTCGTGTAGTTGTAGCTTCAGTTGAAACTTATCTGAAATATGCAGAAGCTATTGGCTTAACTGCTACAGCAGCATAAGCAAAACGCAACTAAATGAGATTCTTGCCGGTTTATCCTCAAAATCAAAGAGCATAGGTCGCCAGGACATCTTTTTTTTATGTACAGGAAATGCGCTGAAAGAAAAAATTCTACTTATGAATAATAATGATGATATGAAAAAGCTCGTACTTCGGGTTGTTTCCTTATATGAGTCCAGAGTTTTATCAGTAGGAATGATTATTGATGATTCGCACAGGCTTCTGGAAGATTTCAGAAGACAGAGAAATGAAATGTGCATAAAACTTAAGGACAGACTTGCCAGTATTAAATCCCTCCGAAAAAAAGACTTTGATTCTATGATGAAAGATATTCAGGGAAACCAGGATATACAGGAAATTGAAGTAAAAGAACTGCTCGAAACCTTTTTAAAGGAGCAGAAAGAACTTGGTACTGTACTGAAAAATAATCTTGAAAAAGGTGAAGAAATTAAAGCTGAAGACTTTAGAAATATTATTCAGGAAATTCAGGTCAGGCAGCAGGACAGGCTAAACGAAATACGTATTGCCCTTGAACATTTTCAAAATGATTATCAGGAAATGTTCAAAACCCTGCATGACCTTTTAAATAAAAGAGAAATGGTAAAAATCAGGGATATTAAATATGTCCTTGATAATGTTAAGCAGAAACAGCTGGAAAGAAATAAATTTGTTAAAGATAAAATAAAAAAAATAAAGGAGAATTACGGAATAAATAACCTAATTGATCATATAGAGGAAAATTTAGGGAAAAACGGAATTTCTGCTGCAAATTCCCTTTAAAAAGTATCCGATTGGTAAATATCGTGTCCGCTACTTTTGCTTTCTTTAAAATTATATAATATTTGATATCAAATTGAAGAAAAAAAGTAAGGAGGATTGAAATGAGTTTAACAGATGATATGAAAAATTTAGCGGAAGATCTTAAGGTTTCATACGGTGAACGTGTTCAGTATGTGGCTGATATGGTCGCCGAAACTAACGAAATGATGAACGGCATCAGAAAAGATCAGGCTGAAATGGCTAAAAAGCTCAGGGCAGATCTAGAAGATGGTGAAAAAGTTCGTCTAGCAGATTTCAATATTTTGATTGCAGAAATACAGAAAGACATAGCTGATGCCGCCGCTGAACTGCATACGAAAATAGCGAATGATGAGAAAGTCAGAATTGAAGACTTTGCTGAAATGTTTGCCGGCGTTCAGAAAGCGGTTAAAGAAATTGCTGATAATACTGCTGCGCTTCTTAAACAGTTTGAAGAAGAACACGCTGCAATGTCCGCGGAACTTCGCGCGTCTCTTGGAGATGGCGAAAAAGTACGTCTTGCTGAATTCAATACTATGATTACAGAAATTCAGAAAGATATAGCAGATGCCGCCGCTGAGCTTCATACGAAAATTGCGAATGATGAAAAAATTAGAATTGAAGACTTTGCTGAAATGTTTGCCGGAATTCAGAAAGCAGTTAAAGAAATTGCTGATAATACAGCTGCGCTTCTTAAGCAGTTTGAAGAAGAACACGCTGCAATGTCCGCGGAACTTCGCGCGTCTCTTGGAGATGGCGAAAAAGTCCGCCTTGAAGAATTCAATACTCTTATTACAGGAATCCAGAAAGATATAGCAGATACCGCCGCTGAACTGCATAAGAAAATTGCTGAAGATGAAAAAATAAGAATTGAAGACTTTAATGAAATGTTTGCCGGAGTTCAGCAGGCTGTTAAAGATATAGTTGATGCTACACAGGGAATGTTAAAAGAATACAGACTTGATATAGACGGTGCAGCTGAAGCATGGAAAAGTTTGAGTAGTTTAATGTCAGGTATTGGTAAAGTCAATGTTTCCGTTGGTGGAGTTTCTCTGGGAGGACTGGAAACAGTAAAAGAATTTACTGAAGAGCAGCAGTCTGAACCCGTTGTAGAAGAACAGCCTGAGCCGGTAGTTGAAGAAGCTCCGGCGCAAGTAGAAGAGCCTGAGCCAGTTGTCGAAAAGAAAGCCAAAAAAAAAAAGAAAGCTGAACCGGTAATTGAAGAAGTAGTAGAAGAAAAACCGGAAATAGCTGAATCTGTTGAGGATAAAATACTTGCACTTATAAAAGAAAATCCTCATGAAGGCCTGAGAGTCGGTGAAATGGAAGAAGTCCTTGGAGTTTCAAAACTGAAACTGGGTAAAATAGCCAAAGCTCTGCTTGATGAAGGAAAAGTAAGAAAAGTTGAAGGTAAATATTTCCCGCCGCTTAGCTATTACAATGACGGAGATCTTTAATTAAATTTTCTTTATCTGATATCATGGGTCTTATAGGACTTATGTGTCCTATAAGACCTGCTCCTTTGAACAACCTACTTAGGACTGGGAAAGGTATG
>CAZVCD010000144.1:0-7059 GCA_964625675.1 uncultured Victivallales bacterium
TTTTTATTAACAACAGGTAACAGCCAATCCACCTTTAGCAGTTTCTTTGTATTTTGTACACATATCTCTACCAGTCTCCTTCAGAGCCTCAATAGCCTCATCAAGAGTTACTTTCTGACTGTGTGTATTCCCGGTCATGGCAAGCAGAAACGCATTATAGGCAGTAATAGCACCAACTGCATTTCTTTCAATACAAGGAATTTGAACATAACCCAATACAGGATCACACGTCATCCCCAATTGGTGTTCGAGGCCTATCTCAGCAGAACTCTCTATTACTTCGATAGAATACCCATTTGCATGGGCGAGAAAAGCCGCCCCCATAGCAGTAGCAGAACCAACCTCAGCCTGACATCCGGCTTCCGCACCTGATATACTGGCATTATTCTTAATGATAAATCCAATAGTAGCAGCGGCCAGAAGTCCGTCTCTTAGCAAATGCTGAGTTGTTTTGTGGTGTTTTTTCGCTGTATATAATAATCCCGGAAGCAGGCCGGAAGCGCCTGAAGTGGGTGCTGTAACTACAATATTACCCTGAGCATTCTCTTCAGAGGCAGCCAAAGCATATGCATTTATCTGCATTATGAATCTGCTGGGAACATGCCTCAAATGATGAGAACGATTCATCAAAAGCCTGGCTTTTCTGTATAGGCCAATTGGTCCCGGGAGAACTCCTCTGGCATTAATACCACGTTCTACAGCGTCAAGCATAGCTTTAATGATATCATCTAATCCTTTACTAATCTCTTTTCTAGAACTTCCGGTAAGTGCCATTTCATTCTGTATCATCAATTCGCTTAAATCAATATTTTCTTTATTTAATAAAAGTCTAAATTCGGTCATACTGCTATATGGATAAGGTGGCTCCGGACGTTCCGGTTTTGACTCCCCCTTACATTCAATAAATCCGCCGCCTATAGAATAATACTCTTTCTCCAATATGACCTTCTCTTTTGATAGCAGTTGAATTATCATAGTATTCTGATAAGGAAAATCATGAACATGCTCTCCAAAAACAATGGGGCAGATGGGAATATTGTAATCTCTAAGGCTTAGAGTATATGAGTCGCCTTCATTTTTTAGTAGATTTGAAAGAAACTCAGGATCACACGTTGCAGGTTCGCTACCTAGTAGTCCGGCAACAACAGATCTGTCGGTTCCATGTCCTTTTCCAGTTGAACTCAAAGAGCCATAAAGTGTAGCTCTAACTCCATCTGCACTGTCAAGTAAATCTTTCGGCAGTTTTTCCATCTGTTTTCTAAAATGAAATCCCCCTTTCATAGGGCCAATAGTATGTGAACTTGACGGACCGGGGCCAATCTTAAATAAATCAAAAATTGATGTTTTAATTGCATTTTTCATTTAGTTTCTCTCTTTCATTATCGCCCCCATGACGGGGGCTTTTTCTTTTTTTCTTTTTCATTATTCCACGGGTTTACACCCGTGGATAAAGGTTCATTATGTTATCTAAGCACCCACAGGGATGCGATACAATTCCTTTTATCAGGCTAACTAATTTGTAAATACTATGCTTAACTACTGAAGTCTCATCGCCGGAATATATGCATTCATAGTGTCTTTTTTTATAACAGTTGGCACTTGTAATGCAGAGGTATCGTCTGCAATCCCCCATCTTCTGGAGAAAGGCCAGAAAACAAAGAGTGCTTTTCCTACAATATTACGCCTCGGTACAAAACCCCAATAGCGACTATCAGCACTAAAACTGCTATTATCACCAAGCATAAAATAAGAATTTTTAGGTACTTTAACCTCTCGACCTGTCGCAAGACGCCCTACTGCAAAATGTCCCTGATAACCACCCTTATCTGAATAGATTCTATTAATAGCTGTAATATTAAATGTAGTAATAGGTACAAATTTAGTGCTGTTCTTTGTTTTTACATAGATTTTATTCTTTATTATTTTCAGGGTATCTCCGGGCATGCCAATTAAACGTTTTACATAATAAAAACCCACCTTAGATAATGGAGAGCCTGATGCATCCTCTTTTAGATTTTCGGTCGTAAATACGACAATGTCACCTCTTTTAGGATCAGAAAAATGGTAAGAGAACCTGTTAACAAAAAGATGATCCCCTTGTGAAAGCCAGCCATTAGCGAGAGGATAATCAGCCGGCAAGTTAATAGAATTCGATGTTGCCGGGAGTGGACTAAAACAATATTCCATAACTTTCTGTCTGGTGCCCGGCAATTCATATTTTATGCCACCTATTTCAACCGCTGACCATGGGAATATACCCATTTTTGTAAAAGGAGGATAAAATCCTTCTACACTGCCTTCCCTTTGCGTTATCAGTTCAGCCCGCAAAGTAGAAAACAATGCGTAGTTAATCGGTTGGGGGATATTAGGAACAACTTTTTTATCAACATAATGAATGCCAAATAGGGTTGGTTGCATACTGCTTGTAGGTATTTTAAACGGTTGCAAATAAAGGGCTCTGACACCAAAAGCCACTGTTAAAGCGACAACAATTATCTCCGCATATTCGCGGACAAACTTCCATTTTCTAGGGGGAATAGCCTTGGCGAAACTTATATTTAACTTATCCAGAGCATCCTTTGTTTTTTTAACTGTCTCCTGGTTTAATGAATCCAATTCGCTTTGTATTTTTTTTAGTTCAGTTTTTGAAGAATCAGGTAAAATATCATCATCCCTGACTAAAATATTTTTAATATGCTTTTTAAATGTCTGGAGTTCTTTTCGAACCTTACGTTTTTTCAGTATATTTACAGCCATAGTAATTAAATAATCCTTATTTATACCGGAGGTATTTTTATTTTAGGTTTCTTTGCGAGATATTTCATCTCAATTATTTTAATTATTTACCGAAAATCATCCCACTTTGGGTATATACTATTTGATCTATCTGATAAATCTCCACCAACTAAAGTCTAATTCGTCGATTTCAATATTTTTACAAAAGCTTCCTGGGGAATATTAACTTTACCTATCTGTTTCATCTTCTTCTTACCTTCCTTCTGTTTTTCAAGAAGCTTTCTTTTTCTGCTAATATCTCCGCCATAACATTTTGCAGTAACATTTTTTCTCATCTGTCTAATGGTTTCCCGGGCAATAATTTTCCCTCCAATAGAAGCCTGAATCGGCACTTGAAACATCTGCTGCGGAATTGCGTCTTTCAATCTTTCAGCTATTTGACGCCCTCTACTTTCAGCCAGATCTTTATGGACAATAGAGGAAAATGCATCAACAGGTTCTCCATGTACAAGAATATCAAGTTTAACCATAGCATCTGGGTTGTAGCCATGCGGTTCATAATCCATGCTGCCGTATCCACGGGTCACTGATTTTAGTTTATCATAGAAATCTAACAAAATTTCATGAAGAGGCAGGGTCGCTATTATCATAACGTGATTTGAATCAACGGACTCAGTACAAGTACATAGACCTCTTTTGCTCATGACAAGATTCATAATATCTCCAATGTACTGATTGGGAGACATTATACTGGCCAGTATAATAGGTTCTTCAATACGATCTATACATGTAGGATCAGGTAAATGTACAGGGTTGTCTACTCGCAGCATAGAACCGTCCTTAAGATATACATGGTATATTACGCTAGGATAAGTAGCAATAATATTCATATTATATTCACGACGCAAACGTTCCTGTATTATTTCCATATGAAGCAGTCCAAGAAATCCGCACCTAAATCCGAAACCAAGTGCTACAGAGCTCTCAGCCTGATAAACAAAAGCTGCATCATTTAGCTGAAGCCTAGCCATACTAAGCTTTAACTGTTCGTAATCAGCAGTATCAATAGGATAAATCCCACTAAAAACCATAGGCCGTATTTCTTTAAACCCAGGAAGAGGTTTCGAGCTCCGGTCATCCACACGTGTTATAGTATCGCCTATTTTCGTATCACTTGGAGACTTAATATTCGCGATAATATAACCAACCGATCCAACTTTCAACTCTTCAGTAGGTTTCATCCCAAGTTGAAAATAGCCGACTTCTTTTACTTCACTCTGTAAAGAGTTACTAAAAAGCCGTATCTTTACACCCTTTTTAAGTGAACCACTTGCTATTTTTACATAATTAACAACACCACGATAAGGATTATATGTAGAGTCAAATATTAAAGCATTGGTACCTTCTAAGTTTTTCTTAACCTCAGGAGCAGGAATAACTTTAACTACCGCTTCCAGGATTTCTTTAATACCGGTACCATCTTTAGCGCTCGCCAGAATTGCTTCTTCGCGGGGGATAGCCAATGTTTCCTCAAGCTGTTCATAGCATAATTCTACATTGGATGCCGGAAGATCTATTTTATTAATTATTGGAATAATAACAAGGTTCTGTTTCATCGCAAGTTTGGCATTTGCAACAGTTTGAGCCTGCACCCCCTGAGCTGCATCCACCAGCAACAATGCTCCTTCACAAGCAGCAAGAGAGCGACTGACCTCATATGTAAAATCTACATGTCCGGGAGTATCAATAAGGTTCATTTCATATACCTGTCCGTTGTCAGCCAGATATTCCATTCTTACAGGATGAGATTTTATGGTTATGCCCCTCTCCCGTTCCAGTTCCATATCATCTAAAATCTGATCCTGAAAATCTCTCTTTTCTACAGAACTTGTAGCTTCCAGGAGTCTATCGGCCAAAGTTGATTTGCCGTGATCTATATGTGCAATAATAGAAAAATTTCTAATAAATTCAATTTCTTTACTCATAATTCAATAACATCGTGTTTGGGTTTAGGTATTAGTGTTTAGGTGGTAGGTATTAAGCAATATTCAAAAATAACACCTAAAACGTAAATCTTTAAATTTTAGCTAGAAACGAAATACTTTTCGTGCTGGCCATAATTAGAGTCCATCTGAAAAGTACATCCGGGCTCAGTTATCAGTTAAAAGTAATCAGTATAATCTTCATCATTTATTAATGATTTTGATTAAGAAGAGTATAAAAAACTGATGACTGTTTACTGCTCACTTTTGTCTAAAAACCTTTTCAGACGGGTCCTAATTAATATTTTAATGGGCTATAATATAGTATAATAGTCAGATTAATAAACCTGAATCTGTAAGAAAATTCATTGAAAAATACTTATTTTAACAACTTATCTATTATTTTAAATACGATATCAGAGCTAAAACCTCTGGATATTAGATATCTGATAAGTTTTTCTTTTAATTTTCGAGGTTCTATGTTTTTATAAGCAAGAGATTTTATTTTTTTATTAAAGACTTCTTCCGCTCTTTTTTCTTCTGCATCAGGGACATCTATTTCCTGCAACTTTTCATCTATCAGTTCTTTTGAAATGCCGCGCTTCTGTAGTGAATTTATAATCTTATATTTCCCCTGCCCCCGATACATCAGTTCATCAGTATAGTTTTTAGCAAACAGTTCATCGTTCAACAAATTCATTTCCCCTAATTCATCAATGACCTTAATTATTGTTTTATATGAAAATCCTTTTTTTTTCAGCTTTATTTTTATTTCATAAACACTATGCATCCTCTGAGATAACAGCCTGATGGCGGTATTCATGCTAAGCCTAAAGTTGTTCTCATCAATAATAACATTAAATAGATCTCTGCTAAAAACACTCTTTTCTGTCAGATTATATTTAAAGTATATTTCGGGCTCGAATTTAATCTCATCACCATTAGAACAGGAAAGACAGTAATACCTGCCCCGTTTTTGTGCTTTTTTAATTGTAACTGTTTCTTTATTATGCATAAAATAAAACTTTAACTACTAATGGTTAGTAATATAAGAAGCAAAATAATTTATTTCCTTCAAAACCAATATTTAAAACATATGCCATGCTAATATTTATCTATTAAGTATTTAAAATGAGGCGGAATTTTAAGTATTTTTTGTAAATTTTTCAGCGATTTTTCTTGCTGTTTTCCTCGCTTTACTTGTAGATTTATTCAACTGTTCCAAATCCATATTTTTGAAATTTTTATTATCAGTTCCTTTAAATTTAGATAAAAGCAGAGTTTGAGTTGGAAAGGCAAATTTAATACCAAGGTCTTCCGCCAGTCTCAATATATTTAAAATAAAATTTTCACGCTCTTTTAATTCAGCACCCCAATCTAATGTAGCAAAGAAAACATATACAAGAATTTTTACTGATGATTCACCAACATCATTCACCCTGATATGATATCCATCTTTCCGCATACAGGGGGTTTTCATTATTAGTTCTGAAATCCCCACAGTAAAAGACTTAATAAGTCCGGGCGAAGTTGTATCTTCAAGATCTAGAGTTGTTGTATATCGCCTATAAGTTCTTTCTCCCATATTATTAACAGAACTGGTTATAAATTTCACATTGGGAATTGTTAAGTAGGAATCTTCAAATGTTCGTATTCTTGTACTTCTTAGTCCTACATGCTCAACTACGCCCTCAAATTCACCTAGAATAATCCAATCGCCCAGTTTAAACGGCTTTTCTAATGCAATCATAATAGATCCAAACAGGTTTTCAATCGTATCTTTCCCCGCAAATGCCACAGCCAAACCACCGATTCCAAGTGCTGTTAGAAAATTGACCATGTTAACGCCAATTTTATCCAGTAGCAGACCTATCAATATAATAACAACTAAAATACTACATATACGTCGAATAATATCGATAACAAAGGCTGCCCTAAAACCTTTATTACCTTTCTGCTTCAGTATAAATAAAACGACTGAACTAATAATATTAAGGATTTCACATAACAAGCCTATAAATAAGATCGTATATAGTATTGTTAGTATAAAGACAAAATATACATAAGCTGAAAAGTAAAATATAATAATAGAAGTAATAAGATAATCACCAACAAAAGTAGCTATGATTAATGCCAAAAATACACTAAAACGCTTTGAATATATCGGACAATTTTTAATTGATTTGCCAATAAAATTTAAAAAAAATTCAGTTATTGTTTTTAAACATCTATAAACAAAAAACATTAGGTAAAAAGTTAAAAGCAGTAATATCAAATCTATGCAGGTAATACCCAAAATACTGTTCTGCAGTAATTTAAAATTATCATACAGCCAATGTTG
>CAZVCD010000145.1:0-7040 GCA_964625675.1 uncultured Victivallales bacterium
CCGAAAGAAATTTATCTTTTTGTTTAACTGGGCATACAATTCTTCTTTCAATCGCACCGGAAACCTGTCTAATCGCTATTTGAAACTTATGTTTACCACTGTTTACTTTACACAGCAGCGTATTGGATTCATTTTCTTTTGATGCTCGTTCATCTCTGGCATCGTAATATTTTCCTTCTTTATAGATAATTTTGGAAACAGTCATAGGGCACGGCGCCCGATTCAAATGCACATCTAAAACCGAAAGAAAAATCCCAACCATCAATACAGGCTTTTTTTCAAAAAAATCTGGAAATTCACTGCTTTCCAGTATTTTTATATCTTTAATGTGTCCATCAGCCGGAGAAATTAATATGTCTGTTTCATCAGGAACAACACGTACAGGATCCCTAAAAAAGGCAGCAACACTAAGCCATAGCAAAAGAAGAAAAGCGGCAGGAAAATACATCCACCAAAAACCAAAAATTATTGCTAATACTATTAGTGCCAAAGCTATAGGAAATGCAATCAAAGCACCACCCAACCACTCTCTCAATCCATACCTAGTCAAAGAAATCATATTGTTTAATTCTTCTATTTGTTAAATTAGTATTATTACACCCTATACCCAACTTTATACATCAAGTATAAGTGTTTAATTTAAAAATAACTACTATGTTCAACGTAAATCATCATTTTTTTTAGATTTGGCCGCGATGCGCGAAGCTCTTCTTTTTTTATATAAAGAAAACAGCAAGAAAGTAAGTAAATACCCTATAGCACCAATTAGAATACCAAAAATAAAGGCTCCTACAAAAAAAGAAATAGCTAAATGTGAGCCAAGACTAAAAAGCTCTCCCCATGAGAAATTGTTCAATATCTGCATAAAGCTACTTTTTATATAATGAAAGGAATAATCAGAGCCAATAACATGTGAACCGACAAAACAAAATACCGGGTACATAAAAAACACACTGTACGGGTTAGATATCCATGTTGCAGCAAATGCTATCCCGGGATTTGTTTTGAATTTAATAGCTAAAGCAATAGATACAACAGTCTGCCCCCAAAGCCCTATAGGTATTATACAACCTACAAAAAAACCTATTGCAACAGCTAACGCAATCTTATGTGGAGTTCCACCTACTCTAAAAAATTTAAGGTAGTAAACTTTAATTAAACGCCATAGTTTTTTAAGCACAGTAAAAGCTTTCTTAAGTAAGCAGTTAGAATTTTATCATGGCAATATGTATATGAAACAGCATTTTTGCGCTATACATTTAAAAAACTTAAAACACATAAGACCAACTCGTCAATAGTTTAAATAAGCATATAGAAGAATATTATTAATAATATATCCTTGTTCTTTAAGATTTCGATATATAAAATAAAAAATTAAAGTCAAAAAACCATTAAATATGGAGATTTTAAAAAAAATACCTCCGGCATACATTATAAAATATTTCGTTTTTCTTTAGCTTTGCTATTTCTGTCATTTTTTTTATTTCTGTATAAAACAACAGCTCTATATGTAAATAAATATCCAATGCACCCAAATATTATTCCAAAAACTAAACCTCCGGTTAAAAAAGAAAAAGCAAATTCCTCCCCCAGGTGCATAAGGTTATGCGATGAAAAATCATTTAGAACATGTGCTATTTCTTTATCGATAAACTTAAGCGACATATCTGTCCCCAATATTTTTGACCCAACAAAACAAAACGCGGGGTACAAAAAAGGTATAGTGTAGGGATTCGCTATCCAGGTAGCAGCAAATGCAAGTATTTTATCCGCTTTGAACAGAAAAGCAAGAAGCAGCACTATTATAGTATGACCACCAGGAGGAATAAAACACCCAACAAAAAAGCCTAGAGCTATAGCCATAGACAAGCTGTGAGGAGAACCGCTTGACCTTAACAGTTGAAAATAGTATTTTTTGAATATCCGATAAAATTTATTAAACATTCCTCTCCTATAATTTGAATAATCCATAAAAAAATATAAATTTATATACTGTTATTAACTATAATGTTAATAAACATAATAGGAATATGATTTTATCTTTAATAATAGATTATAATATCATATTCCCTCTATTATAAAGAAAACAATTAAATCAGTTAATCATTCTAAAACGTTTTTATAGTTCATTATCAGTCTATTTTCAACAATATGGAGTAAAAAATGGCGAATCTTATAGAATTAAATGAAGCAAATTTTGAAGAAAAAACAGCAGAAGGCATCACACTTATTGATTTTTGGGCCCCTTGGTGCGGCCCCTGCAAAATGCTTGGACCAATACTGGAAAATGTAGCCAAAGAAGTCGGAGACAAAGCACTAATAGCTAAAATTAATGTAGATGACTCTCCTAAGCTGGCTCAAAGATTTGAGGTCCGCAGTATACCTGCAATTTTCATTTTAAAAGACGGAAAAACAGTCAAACAATTCGTTGGATTACAGGACAAAAGCAAACTTATTACAGCTATCAATGAAATATTAGGTTAAACCACTACAAAATAATTTTCGTCAAAAATCAAAAAAACAAAAGGTAAATCCACCAAGAAAAAACGAAAAGACTACGTACTAATATGAAAAACATAAATGTTGTAGTGCTTGGCGCTTCTGCTAAACCGGATCGCTATTCTAATCAGGCAGTAAAACTGTTCGCCGAAAATGGTTATAATGTAATTCCTGTACATCCATCAGGTATTCCTGTAAATGGACTAACAACAGTTAAACATCTTTCCGAACTTAACATACCTGTTGACACATTGAGTATTTATGTTAACGCTTCGTTATCATCATCCTTGAAAGATGAAATACTAGACCTATCACCTGGGAGAATTATTTTTAACCCAGGAACAGAAAACGATAAGCTGGAAAAAATATGCCAAGAAAATAATATTATTGTTGAAGAAGCCTGCACTCTTGTGCTTTTAAAAACAAATTCATTTTAAACTGGAGGTAGTTAAAAGCCATTATAATATATAATATTTTGAGGGCATTCGATTTTTATTAAATAAGCCTAATTTCCATATTGTTTTAGGAAATTTTTGTCATTTAAACATAATAAAGTAAAGAAGATAAAAAAATGAAAAAATATATCTACAAATTTTCTGTAGGAACCATAAGTTGTTTTCTGATTATCGCAGCAATTTGCATCCTCTCAACAGCCTGTACAAAAGAAGATACAGCGACTAAAAAAACAGACAATAAATCAAAGTCTTTCAGCCTGGCACCATATGAATGCAATATAATAGGTGAAATTAATGTTGCTGAATTATCTAAACTAGACTCAGCTAAAAAACAGATCGAAAGCAATAAAAATACTGCTTTTGTAAAAGAACTGGACAATGCCGGTATGGGATGGAATAATATCAGCCGTATATATTTCGCAATATCCCCTCCCTCTCAGATACAAGATAACAACAATCCACCACCACCCAGTGCCTTGATACTGCTTAAATCAAACAATAAAATAGACATAGAGAAGTTAATACCTATAGTAGAACGTGAGACCAAAAAGAAAGTGACTTCTGAAAAAATTGATAAACAAACAGTCTATCTTATTTCACTTGATAACAATGAACTGGTATGTTTATCTGAACTAACAGACAACCTTGTAGCAATTGGTACAAAAAGCATTATTACTAAAACAATAGACCTTTTTAACGGCAAGGGTAAATCTGTTGTAGACAATGCTCAACTAATGAAACTTTCTGACAATGCAAAATGCGATAATATGTTCTGGATTAGCGGTGTAGTTGATAAAAAATTACTTAAGTCTTTTGGAATAGAAAATCCTACTATTCAAGTACAAGGCGGATTAATTTATGCAGACTATTTAAGCGATATTCTAACGATAGGCGGAAATATCAAATGTGCGACAAAACAAGATGCACAGAATGTATTAATGCCGGCGCAAATGCTTACTTCGATACTCACATCAAATCCTAAAAGCGGTATCAAAGCCGAAGATATTTCACTAACCGCAAATAATAGCGAACTAAACATAAAAATCTCATTATCAAAACAGGTGCTAGAATCATTAGCAAAGCAGCAGATGCAAAATATGTCTGCAAACTCACCTCAACTTGAAGTTCAGACGAGCCCAGCATTAAAAACAATTACACCAACTGAATCATACACCCCCGTCGCCACAGCCAAACAACCAATAAAAAAAGACAGTAACGGTTTAGAAAAATAATATAACCTTTCAGAGACACGCAAAACGTGTCTCTGACTTCAACTACCCTCAATGAACAAAAAAGACTTACAACTACTTCTTGCAAAGTTAAACATTAAGCCTTCTAAAAGACTGGGACAAAATTTTTTAACAGATAATAATCTGCTTGAATTCATATTCAGAGCAGCAGCCCCAAAAAAAGATGAATTCATTATTGAAGTTGGTCCTGGCCTTGGTGCATTAACAAGACTTCTACTGAAATCGGAAGCAGAAATAACAGCTGTTGAATATGATTCCAGGCTGGCAGACTACTTAAAAGAGTCCATCCATACCCCAAACTTTCATTTAATACACCAGGATGCCTGTAAACTTGATTTCTGGAGTATTATCCCCCATAACAGAGACTGTCGTATAATTGCAAATCTCCCCTATTCAATTACTACCCCTCTCATAGCCAAATTCATAGATATGCCGACACCTCCGAAAGACATGCTCTTCCTTTTACAAAAAGAAACCGCGGAAAGGCTGGCAGCCCTACCAAACAATAAGAGTTATGGAAGCATAACAGTACAAATACAAAACGTATACGAGACAGAATATCTGCGAACAGTACCGCCTGAAGTATTTTATCCAAAACCTATTGTTCATTCTGCTATCGTAAAATTCACCCGAAAGCAAGCTATACCGGTAATACATGAACGCAAAGCTCTGAATGTAATAGTGAGAACTGCTTTTTCTAAAAGAAGAAAAAAAATGATCAATAATCTTCAACCCGAATTCAAAAAAGTTGATCTGAAGTCTGTTTTTGATAAATTAAAGATAGATCAGAACATCAGAGCTGAAAACCTAAGCCCCGCAGATTATTTAAAACTAACCAGAACAATACTATCCAACATGCATTGATCCTGCATCAAATCCAAAACTATCTATTCACATACTATAACAAACTTAGCGATATAACTGATTAAAGCCATGCATAAGCCCATAAAATTCATCCCGCAGGTTCTTTGGATAATAAAGAATAACCAACTTACTTTTATAAACGTGAATTTCTTTCACCGCTAATAATAACTTATGAATTAAAGGTATAGCACGGATATCTCTCTGTTTTTGTTCCAGAAAATAATCGACCAAAAATTTCGGTACTAGAATGTATCCCACCTTAAAGCTCAGAATATCAATTTTAAAATCATTATTTTCAATATCAAAGAAAAGCTTGCTTCTTAAGTTTATATATCTACCAAAAGGTGTATAGAAAGATATTCTTTTTGAAAAATCAAAATAAAATACTCCCTGGTTAAACCCAAGAAGGATATCCGAAAAAACTATATTCTTTCCATTTAACATTCGTGTGCCGGATGAAACCATAGCGAGCAATGCATTTACTTCAGACGAAGAAAAAACAACTTTTCGTGGGGTATTATTTATGTCAGATGTTGTTATATACTTAAATTCTTCCTGCAATTTTTTGTTTGCAGAGACAAAGGCCACATAATCCATTTTATCTGCTTCAAAAGATACAGATTCTCTGGAAATAAAAAGGGAAGCTATAACCAGAACAAAAACTACTAATATAACTAAAACTACAGATAAAAAAATAAATAATCGATTTCTCTTTTTTTTCATATACTCACTTTTAAAGTTTAATTTTTCAACCCATAAAACACATGTTACGCGAACAGCATATTAGGTAACACCGACTGTTACTTACTTTTATCTTGATACTTGATACATTTTGACTTATTATAGCATATCATATTGAAAAAATATAATAAATCAGTGTATATTGATACAAAATATATTAATTGAAACATTTGAAAGAAAAATTATATGAAATTGTTATATGAAATATTACTTGATACCGGTGCTACATACGAATCTTACGCAAACGATTCCTTGAATTTAAAGGAGAGTGATTACTGTATCGTTAAAAAAGACCGCTATCTCGATTATGGCAAAATTAGAAGGTATATTGGAAGCCTGGCCCCTGCACTGGAAAAAGAAATACCCGAAATAGCAAGAAAAGCTACCATGCTGGATAAAAGCAAAGCTAATGAAAATCAGATGAGAGCAAAATCTGCCTACAGAACAGCCAAAACTCAAATAGATATATTAAAGCTTCCCATGAAACTGCTTAATGTTCATTATTCCTTCGACAGAAAACTGATAGCATTTCAGTTTACAGCAGATGGAAGAGTTGACTTCAGGCAGCTGGTGAAAGATTTATCTCAGAGCCTCAGTGCAAGAATCGATCTTAGACAAATTGGGGTAAGGGATGAAACTGCTATTCTCGGCGGACTAGGTACCTGTGGCCAGGTTCTATGTTGCAAACGTTTTCTAAAAGAATTTGACTCTATAAATGTAAAAATGGCTAAAGAACAGGACCTCTCTTTAAATCCAGTTAATATTTCAGGAATGTGTGGCAGACTAAAATGCTGCCTAAAATACGAACACAGCGGCTATTTAGAACTCGATAAAGATATGCCGCGACGCGGTGCGTTCTGTGAATGTTCTGAAGGCGTAGGTAGAATAGTAGACCGCAATCTGCTCACTCAGCATGTAACTGTTTGTATCGATGAATCTTCAAAATACCTAGCATGTCCAAAAGAAGAAGTACGTGTGATTTATCCTGATAAATATAAAGTTAAAGGTGTTTCTGAAAAAACAAAAAAAATGCCGATAGATGCAGATGAAAATAACATTATAACTGAAGAAATAGCAAAACTTGATGATAGTGAAGAAATAAACAGCCTAAAAAAAGTTCATAAAAAAAAATAAAGTCCGCATAGCAACTTGCCTCACTATAGTTCGTAATATAAGTAGTGCTTGGGAGAAAACCCCCTATTTTTTGGGAAAATATGTTTTTGAGCTCAAA
>CAZVCD010000146.1:0-7035 GCA_964625675.1 uncultured Victivallales bacterium
AGAAGTCAGAAGTCAGAAGTCAGAAGTCAGAAGTCAGAAGTCAGAAGTCAGAAGTCAGAAAACCCACCCCTTAATCCCCTCCCAAGAGGGGAACTTCTATACTGTTCGACTTATAATGTCTTGCATTTTCTATATGTGAATTATGGATTTACTATTTTAGCGACTGCATCGATTTATTTGCCGCAGCATTTTTTGTATTTTCTATTACTGCCGCAGGGACATGGGTCGTTTCTACCAACCTTTGAATCATCACGTTGATATGTAATAGGCTGTGGCGGTTCAATAAACTCATGGGGGGCTTCTTCGTTCATTCCACCTGGTATTTGCTGCATTGGATGCGGTTGAGCCTGTTGAGCAGCACCGGCAAGTTGTCCGAATTGTTCTATTTCCCTATGTATAAGCTCTTGTGGCAGACTTGCAAACAGCTGTTCAAAAGCTGCTAAGCTGGTTGCTGAACGGAACATGTTGTTTAATATTTCCTGATTCATATCGGCCATCATACCTGCAAACATATCAAATGATTCATGCTTATATTCAACAAGAGGATCTTTTTGCGCATAAGATCTTAAAGAAATGCCGGTCCTAAGTCCATCCATTCCATATAAATGTTCCTGCCATAGTCTATCAACAGCATCAAGGATTGTATGGCGCTCCAAGCCCTTGATTGATTCTTGGGTTTCTATAGATTCTTTTTCTGCATATGCTTTTTCTACTTTTTCGTAAAGTTTTGCACACATTGCTTCCGTATCAAGCAGTTTTTTCTTTTTGTCTTCGTATAGATCTTTTTCTGTAAAACCTAATGGGAACGTAGTATTAAGCCAGGATATTAATTCTTCAATATCAAATTCTACATCATTATTCTCTTTATGTAAGGAGGCAGATTTAACATGTTCGCTAATTTCATCATCAACAATATCAAAGAGTATATTTTTAGGAGTTTCGGAAAGAAGAACTTCCTTTCTGAAGCCATATAGAACTTCTCTTTGCTTATTCATTACATCATCATATTCCAAAGTTCGTTTACGAACAGAGAAATGTTGCTGTTCTACTCTTTTTTGTGCGGTTTCTATTGAGCGGTTCAATAAAGGATGCTGGAGCTCTTCTCCTTCATCCAATCCCAGTTTACTCATTATGCTTGCTATTTTATCAGAACCAAACAATCTCATTAAATTATCTTCTAATGAAATATAAAATCTGGAAGAACCCGGATCTCCCTGGCGGGAACAGCGACCTCTAAGTTGGCGGTCAATGCGCCTGGAATCATGACGTTCACTAGCTATCACATGCAGTCCACCTAGCTCAGATACTCTTTCTCCAAGTTTTATATCTGTACCACGACCAGCCATATTTGTTGCCACTGTTACCGCACCATTTTGTCCGGCTCTGGCGACTATATCTGCTTCATAACCATGATTTTTTGCATTGAGAACGTTGTGCGGAATTTTTTTACGCTTTAACATACGGCTTAATACTTCAGATACATCCACAGCAACAGTACCAAGAAGAACAGGCTGTCCCTTTTTATGGCATTCCTCTATCTCTTCTATAATAGCTTTGTATTTCTCGCGTTTTGTCTTATATATACTGTCATTATAATCTTTTCTTATACATGGTACATTTGTCGGTATAACTACAACATCAGTTTTATAAATTTGATGAAATTCAGTAGATTCACTTTCTGCAGTACCTGTCATCCCTGCCATTTTTTCATACATTCTAAAATAGTTCTGAATTGTAATAGTGGCGTATGTTTGGGTTTCTCTCTCTATTTCCACGCCTTCTTTTGCTTCAAGGGCCTGGTGTAACCCCTCATTAAAACGGCGTCCTGGCATAAGCCTTCCTGTATGTTCATCAACAATCATTACCTTATTGTCTTGAACGACATAGCTTATATCCTTTTCAAATAAACAATATGCTTTTATCAGCTGAGAAATATTCTGTATGCGTTCGCTATCATTGCTAAATTTTTCCTGAAAGGCCTGTTTCTTAGCTATTTTTTCTTTTTCACTCAGCTTTTCATCTGCATCTATATTGTGAAGGTTACCAAGCAGATCAGGGAGAACAAAAGCGTCTGGATCATCCGGGCTAATTTCAGTTCTACCTTTTTCTGTTAGGTCTGCATCATGACTGCGCTCGTCCACAGCAAAATATAGTTCGGCCTGGACTTCTTGTAGCATACCTCTATTCTGGTCACTTTTTACATTTGCTTCAACTTTTTCAAGCCGTTTTAAAATTGAGCCGTCTTCAAGCATTCGCATTAACTGGCGATGTTGTGGCATACCCATTTTTACCTGAACAAGTTTAATAAAGGCATCTTCTTTTTCTTCATTCTTCGCTTCTGGATTATTAAGCACATTTTTAGCTTCATTAATCAATCTGGAGCATAAAAGATTTTGTTTTCTGTGCAAACTAGAAATAAGAGGGTTATAAGTGTCAAATTGATGTGAGGAAATAGCTGCGGGACCTGAAATGATTAGTGGGGTTCTAGCTTCATCAATAAGAATACTGTCAACTTCATCAACAATCACAAAATAGTGATCTCTTTGTACCAGCTGTTCTTTTTCTGCGGCCATTCCCATGTCACGAAGATAGTCAAAGCCATATTCACTGTTTGTTCCATAAGTTATATCCATTTGATACTGTTCACGCCGTTCAGCAGGATCCATATCGTTCTGGATACAACCAACAGTTAACCCTAAATACTTATAAACAGCTCCCATCCATTCGGCATCACGTAAAGCGTGATAATCACTAACAGTTACAAGCTGACAGTTCTTCCCGGTAAGTGCATTCAAATATAAAGGCATTGTTGCAACAAGTGTTTTTCCTTCACCTGTTGCCATTTCTGCAATGTTTCCTTCATGAAGTACAATTCCTCCCATAACTTGAACATCAAAAGGAATCATCTCCCATACTGAACTATGCCCACACACAGTTATTTCGGTACCACACAATCTTCTACAGGCATTTTTTACAACAGCAAAAGCCTCGTACATAATATCATCAACTGTTTCACCGTTTGTCAATCGTTCCTTAAACTCATCCGTTTTGGCTATCAGCTGTTCGTCTGTTAGGCTATGTAAAGTTTCTTCTATTTGATTAACCTGCATTACGGCAGGACGTAAACGTTTCACATCTCTTTTAGATTTTGTTCCGAATACTTTTGTCAATAAACCCATTACCATTATAAAATATACTCCATATTATTATATTAAGTCTATAACTGCCGGATTATGATTTAGGCAACACTGCGTAAATCAATCGGTAATCAAAAAAGAACTTAGTTATTTTATTTTTATTATATATACATTTTAATTAATTTTTAAAGGACACAAAATGTATCACACATACAATATATAAACAAATACCGCAAGCACAAAGCATAAACAATCTTAGCGAAAAATAATATTTACTAAAAAATAACATAATACTACTTGCCAGTAGTGAATAGTAATATTAAGTTTAGAATGCAGGCGGGGTAATCCTCTGATAATAATGCATCAAGGTCGCGAGACTTTAAAGTTTAAAATATAGTAGTGGAATTAACCCCGCCTCTTTTACTTTTAAATGTACTGGAATTTGCTTTTTAACTTGCTGATAGTAAGCCATGCAATACAGTAAAACAAAAGACAAAAACAAGTTTAACTCGAATGAAAGGTTTAAAAATGACAACAGCAATTATTCTAGTTAATGTTAAACGCTCTAAATTGAACACAGTTACAAAATCGATAAAAGCCATTAATGGTGTTACAGAAGTTTATACTGTAGCTGGGGAGTACGATTTAGTTGCAATGCTTCGAGTGAAAGACATCAGTGTTTTTCAGGAAATACTCACAGAGCAGATGACAAATGTCGAAGGAGTAACTCGTACTAAGACACTTATTGCATTAGATGTAACCTCTGATATAGATATGGAAAAAGTTTTTAATATTAAGTAAAAAACGTTTTGTCATATGATATACCTGAGGTGTTTTTGGTTTTAGTTTATCGCCATAGGTTTATTCGCCTTTGGAGGGATAAAAATTTCCGAGATTTTTAACATCAATTATTTTTATCATTTACCGAAAACCATTTTGCTTTGGGTATAAACAACTTTTGAAATTACCTCAACAGTATAAAATAACAATAGAAATTGAGTCTATTGCCTATGGCGGAAACGGCGTTGGTAGGCATGACGGTATTGTGTATTTTGTTCCCGGAGTGTTGCCAGGTGAAACTGTCCTTGTAAAGCCTGTCCTGAAAAAGAAAACGTATGTTGTCGCGCATCCTGAAAAGATTTTAAAACCATCTCCAAACAGAATTATTCCGAAATGTCCGTATGCATTGCAAGTACCTTCTTCTCTGCAAACATACTGTCCTGGATGCCAATACCAGCACATGGAATATAGTGAAGAATTAAAAGCTAAAAATGAGCAGTTTGGAGATTTGATCGAACGGATAGCAAAACTTGATCCAAACATAAGAAAAGCCCCAATAGCTTCACCGCAATGTTATGGTTATAGGAATAAGATTACACTGCATTCTCAAGGCCAAAATAACAAAAACAAATATGGGTATTACGCCATTGATAATACTAGCCTGATTGAAATTAGAAACTGTTCCATAGCTTGTCGACAGATAAATACTCTTCTTGACAGTATCAATGCAGATGAACCGTCTGAGACCCGGGAGCCTTCAACTTTAACTCTTAGATATACTGAAAATGATGGTGCTAAGCATTGGTTTAAATTTGCTAGAAATAACTCAGCGACGGACAATACTCTTGAAACAAAAAAACGACTTTTACAGGAAAATACTTCTTACGGTTTGTTTAATGTTCCACGCGATTCATTTTTTCAGATAAACTATTATTTACGGGACATGCTTATCAAAGAAACCCTTAATATTTTAAAACAAAATCCAACAGAATACGTATTTGACCTTTTCTGTGGTGTCGGAATTTTTGGTATATGTGCCGCTAAAACAAATACATCTAGAGTTTATGCTTCAGATATTGATGCTAATGCAATAAATACGGCTAAAACAAATGCTGCTCTTCATCGGACAAATAATATTAAGTTTTTTGCTCTGCCTGCAATAAAAGCTGCAAATAAGATATTTAAAGAAATTCCTCCTAAAAAAACGACATTAATACTTGATCCTCCAAGAACAGGGCTTAATAAAAAACTTATACAGGATATAATAACAAAATATAAGCCCAAAAATATAGTCTATATATCCTGTGCTGCAGATACTCTTTGTAGAGATCTTAAGATCTTTTCAGAAGCCGATTATTTGGTTCAGTATACAAGGTTATTTGATATGTTTCCCCGAACAGCTCACTTTGAAACAGTTACGTTTTTATCCTGCTCAAATATATAATATATTTCATGCCTAGCATAAAACGGACTAAATTGTAAAAAATATTAGTTTAATCAGATATTTATTTAGCAAATATTGTTGAATTATTATTATCGTTTATGTATAGTCTTTTAAGGATTTTAATAAAAAATAATCTATATTTAGGTGTTCTAAAGATGTTGAATGATATCGTTTTGGAAACTTTCTGTGTACTATTTTCTAGTTGTGTTTTGCTTTATTTGCTGATAAGATTATATGGCACAAAACAAATTCGTAAAATAGATGGCTGGTATTATATCATAACTGGATTTATTTTGTTTTTTTTCGGTATGGTAATGGATGTAACCGATAATTTTGAAGGCTTAAATAGGTATGTTGTAATAGGTAATACAAAGTATGAAGCAGTATTAGAAAAAATAGTTGGTTATCTAGGTGGTTTTCTGTTTCTTGCGGTTGGCTTTTCTAAGTGGCTGTCTAACAACTTACAACACAATAATAAAATCAATAATGAACTGGATGAAGCAGTAAAAAAGCTAACTACAATAAATAACATACTTCCTATTTGTTCTTCATGTAAAAAGATTTGTGACGACAATGGCAACTGGACTCAAATTGAAACTTATATGAATCAACATGCTGAAGCCAGATTTAGCCATGCCATGTGTCCTAGCTGTGCAGAAACAAGATATCCCGATGTAGATTTTTCTGGACTTGAAGCGGAAAAAACTAAAATCCATTAACTATACCGGAGGTATTTTTGTTTTTGGTTTATATGTGAATTTTTTATTCTCAATTTTTTTTAGAATTTTCCGAAAATCAATTTGCTATGTGTATAAAATGTCCTTTAATTTTTTGGTAGAGCCAGCATGATGTATATGTTTTTTATAAATAAATCTAGGAATACTGGATAATTGTGACAGGAAAAGATAAAAATGAATAAAATACTTTTTGCAAAAGCAGAAAAATTGGTTGATCATATTTTACCTAAAATAATAGAAATCCGTCATCATATACACCAGAACCCTGAAATTGGTTTGAAAGAATTTCAGACAGCTAAATATGTGCGTGAAAAATTAAATTCCCTTCGGCTTGAAATACTCCCTCCTTTTCTTGATACTGATGTAGTCGCTTTTTTAAATAAAGATAAAACAGGGAAAAATATAACACTTAGAGCTGATATCGATGCTCTGCCTCTTGATGAGAAAAATGACATTCTATACAAATCAAATAACGAAGGTTTTATGCATGCTTGTGGGCATGATGGGCATACAGCAATGCTGTTAGGCGCCGTAATGATCTTGAATGAGCTAAAAGATGAACTGAACGGTTCTGTTCGATTTGTATTTCAACCAGGAGAAGAAGTTGTTGCAGGTGGGAAAGAACTTGTTGACAAAGGAGCTTTACAAAATCCAAAACCTGACTTTTCATTTGCTCTGCACGGCTGGCATGGAATACCGGAAGGAGTCTTTTCTTCTAAAGCGGGGGCATTTACTTCCGCAGCAGATTGTTTCAAAATTACTGTAAAAGGTAGAGGTGGGCATAGTGCCTCTCCGGAAGAAACTATAGATCCAATACTGACTATAGCTAAAGTAATCGATGGGCTTAATCATATTGTATCCCGAAACATAGGAGCTTTAGACTCAGCAGTTATATCTATTGGTCAGGTACACAGTGGTAAAAATTCAAATATTATAC
>CAZVCD010000147.1:0-7022 GCA_964625675.1 uncultured Victivallales bacterium
AAGTTATAATAACATATAAATGCTTTTAAAATTGTTAATCACTTCGTGTAGACTTGAAGATCGTAGATTAAGCTGCTTCAAATTTAAATCCTCTGATTTAATTTTTTCTAAAAATATCTTAAAATCATCTGAAATAGATTTAGGCAGTGTTACTCTAGTTTCCAATGACAATGCTGAATATAGTCGAAAAACATCATTTCGATGTTTCTTAATATCTTTGTTATCAATCTTCATTCCATCTGCTTTGTTTTTGGATAAATCCAGATAGGCTTTTATTTTGAGCGGTATTATATACTCAGGCAATAATACAGATAGATCATCAATATTAGTAATTCCATTTTTAAGAAAAGTATAAAATTCATTGTCCAATAATATTGCAGATAAACTTGAGGTTTTATCCTCAAATGGTATTGGTGTTATTTTGGTCATTGATGTATTTTTCAAAAAATCAGGTACTCTTGAAAATAATTCCAGCATATATGGATAAGATTTCTCTTCAGGATCATAAAACCGATAAAACAATTTTTTGCCCGTGCTTTTCTGAATATTCTTGTATTTGCCATTCTTAATAAAATCCCAGAGAATATTTGCAAACCCTGAATCAAGAGCTTCAACAATCAGAACAATATCCAAATCTTTAGTTGCTCTGAAATGCATTCCTAAATTTTCCATTAAAATATCACATGCTGTTCCGCCAATGAGCACATATTTGTCATTATGATCCTTAAAATGTTCTCTAAATATAGTTAATCCTCTTACCATTTATAATTCTCCATCATTTTTTCTAAAGATTGTTCAATTCTTTCATCATCAGTGTTCATTAAGCTTAAGTATAATGACAGTTTGTCAACTATGCCGTTTTCAGCAAATAAGCCAGGAGGATATGCCCAAACCTCCAACTTATACTTTCCTGTATTTTCTAAAATTTCAATATTATCTTTTATCTTTAACCAATCTTCCTTACTGACAGCTATAGTTTTGTATTGAGGTTCGGCTATCATTGTATATTCTGCTAACGCATTTAATCCAGCTTGAAAACAAATTATTCCATGAGGAATATTATTAATACAAACTTCCTTTTTTACCGGAGATTTCATATACTTGTAAGAATTATTCCATAAATTCTTCCCAACTTGTTCAAATCTGATGTATCGCTTTTTCCCATCTTTATAATCTACCCCTAATTCCATACACACGATTTCTGTAATTGCCCGCCCCATAGTCATGCAGGTATATCTCAACTTATCTGATAATTCAGAAGCAGTTAAAGAAATATCAATTCCGTTGTGTATAAAATATAACATTAATGCCTGAGCTGCAGGTGACAGTTTCTCGGCAATAATCATATTTTGTCTGAAATGCTCTCTTAAGTCTAATCCAACATTTGGCAGATACATTTGATTTCCAGGGACAATAAACTGGATTTTATAATTGATAAAATCCCTCCTTGTATACGAAGTCATTTGTCCGCATAGAAAAACTATATCCTTATTAACTTTTTGTTTAATAATTTCAACATGCTTCTTAATAGTTCCAGGAATAATATTATCATCCTGTCTAAGAGTAAATAAGATTAATTTTTGATTCAAAAGTTCAATTTTATAGAAAGTATATAAATCTGAAAACATAAAAGGCACTGAAGATATTTTTATTTTTAGTATTTCAATATTCTCTATTCCAAGAACCTTCTTTAAATAATTTCTTAATTGTAATATTAAATTCTGCATTTAACACCTCCTTCATTAACATTATATCAACACATTAACAATATTCAAGTTAGTGTGTTGATATAATGTTAGTAAAAAAGATTTATTTGAATATAAAACTCTTGGCGGGTCAAAACGGGGTCGTTGTATATGAATCTTTTTATTTTGTTACGTTACTTAATATTGTTGGCTATGAATAAGTTAAAAAACAAATTCCTATAAACTTAAAATATTAATTCCATCTCATACTGCTTTATAAAATTATTAAAACCATGGTTTTCAAGAAAACAGTTAATATTCATGTGGTCAGCCGGTATATTAAGCACTTTTACTTCTGGTACATTACAACGTTTTAATAAAGCATTTAATATTTCTGAACCTATAGAATTATTTCTAAATTTAGAGTCTACAGCCAGTAACGGTACGTCTCCAGTTTGAGATTCAATTACAGCATATCCTGCAATCTTATTTTTAAGTCTTCCCTGAATAAAAGAAAATTTAGAATGATCTTCTTCTATTGATGCAATTGAGTTCTGCCATGAAATTTTAAAATCAAAATAACTTTCAAATTCATTCCAGTTTACTCCAGTATGACAAATGTTTTCAATTGTTATATTCAGATCCTTTTCAGTTTCTACAGAAGACCTAATATCTTTTTTATAACAGTTAAATTCTCTACTGACCTTAAAACCAAAACCTTTGTATAGATTAAATGCCTTTTCATTAGAGATAATCACCTCAAGAATATATTTGTCAAAGTTGTATTTCTTTAATAATTTAATATTTTCTTCCAGCATCTGTTTGCTTAGTTTCATCCCCTGATAATTCTGCAATATTCCTGTTCCTGCGTCATATGCTGTAAGCTTGTTATTTAATATTCTTTTTCCATTCAGAACAAAGCCTATTAATTTGTTTCCGTCAAATATTCCCATAGAAACAGAAAAATCTACGCTTCTTCGTTTCATCATATTAGAAAATTTTTCAAAAGATACATCCAGTTTTACCTGATAGTTTGAGAATGCATCTATAAATACATTATATACTGTTTTAAGCTCAATATCCTTTAATACCCCGAACCTTATATCCATAGTACTTTCTCCCATTATAAAAACAACATAACTCTATTTAGGATGTAAACTTCCTTTGGTTTAATTGAGGAGGGGTAATTCCGTGATGATCTTCATTACCCAGTTCATTCTTCTGCCTGTTTATTTTTAGCTTGAGAATTCAGATTCAAACTCTTTAGCAATACTTGATTTTAGTATTACACCATTTTTAGAGAAAACTTCATCCATTGCTTTAAATAAAAACATCATCTTTTCAAAGTTACAGTTTTCTCCCATATGACCTATTCTAAATATTAGATCTTTCAACACTCCAATACCTCCTCCTATTAATACTCCCTTTTCTTTTAATTCGTCAAATAGAGTTTTAAATTTTATTCCTGCTGGTAGATTAATTGCAGTTACAGTGTTGGAAAAATGGGATTTAGGAAAAAGATCAAAACCACTGTTTATAAAAGCTTTTCTGACTGCTTCTGCATACTTCTTGTGAATAGAAATAAAATCTTTATGTAAGCACCTATCCAAAGCTACATCAAAAGCCATTATATTATGAATTGGTTGTGTATATGGAAACCACTTGTCTTTATACCAGTTTTCCCATACTTTTAAGTTACTATAGTAGCCTATAATTGGTGTTTTCCTGTTCTCTATAATATCTAATGCATTTCTGCTTATACATAAAGGTGCAAGACCTACTGGAGCTGAAAAACATTTTTGAGAACCTCCAAGCAGAATATCTATATTCCAGGCATCCGTTTCAATATCTTCACCACCCATTGATGAAACAGCATCCACTATGGATATTATTCTTTTCTGAGATAATAGCTTACAGATTTCTTTAATAGGATTAGTAATCCCTGAAGGAGTTTCACAATGAACTACTGTTGCTAGTTTAAAATTCGAATCATTCTCTAAGAATTTTTCTAGATCTATTACATCAATACCTGTTTTGGAGTTACCTCTATAAACTACAACATCTGCACCAAACATTTTTGCAAAATCAGCAAAACCTTCGCCAAAAATTCCGTTTGCAATACAAAGTATTCTGTCTCCTTGTTCAATCAAAGAACTACAGGCAGCTTCTAATCCCAAAATACCTTCTCCGCATAAAATATATGCAGTATTATTTGTTTTTATTATCTTCTTGAACTTATTAAGTACAGCCATGTATTTTTCGTAAAAGTCCAAATCCAGATCTGGATTTGTTGCATCCGCATCCATAGCTTTCAGAACATCTTCATGTACTTCTGTGGGACCAGGAGTCATTACTAATAATTTATTTCTTTTCAATTTATTTATCATCTTTTCTCTCTTTACGTTTTATCTATACGACCTAGAAGTTATATATGACAATCCTATTATGGGAGTAAGGGGATTACTGCAAAAATAAGTGATTCCATATCCTTTAGTTTTTTGCCCTACACTCTACACGGCGCCGTTCACGGCATGTTTGTTTATAGTACACTAGTATATGAAAAATAAGTAGAAAATAAGACATTAAATAGCTTATCTATAGCCTTCTTGCCATTCGTACGTTTCGTTGTTTTTTTAAATTTGTATTTTCAGGAAATCTATTGCAAGATCAAACTAATTCTGACTATAATCCACCAATATTACATGAATATACTAATTGCCTGAATATTATACCAATACATCATTAAAAAAATGAAAGAATACTATATATGAATAATTTCTCATCAAACTTAAAGAAGATCATTGCGCTTTTCTTCTTATTTTTTTTAGCATCCTTTCTTTGCGCTACCACTCCACGAAGACGTCTCCTGGTGATAAAAATATATAACTCCATCTTTTTTTATGCATTTCCTAGTCTTGTATTTTAAACTTATCCCTATTATAATTTTGTTAAAAAAATAAACATTATCGCAATAATAATCTTCTTTAGTCGTATTTTTCAAGTAAGGTTAAAATTTCATTTGCCATAAAAAAAGAGAGATAGCTTTATGATTATTGGAAATAAAGAAAAATATAAAGGAAAAGGTATTATATGTTTTATTGATATCCTTGGTTTTTCAAATGACATATTTAATCACTGGGATAATCAGAAGAATAATCCTTTGAACAAGATACTTGATATTAAAAAAAATCTACCAGTAATTAATCCAAATAATTATTCTATAACTCCTAAGAATCAAGAAATCAGAGAGTATGCATGTAGAATAAATTCTGTTTCTGATAGTATTACAATTTGCTTTGGGCACGATGAACCATCTGAATATTATGACAATTATTTAGGCCTTTTGGTTTTACTTATTTCCGCATTCAAAATTTGGAAATCAGCTATATACAGTGGTTATACGGTAAGGGGAGGAATAGATTATGGAGATATTTATTGGGATAAAAATGACCTTATTGGACCTTCATTTATAAATGCATACCTACTAGAATCCAAAATTGCAAAAACTTCAAGAATACTAGTTTCATCAGATTTAAATAAAATGATGAAACAAGTAACTGAAACTTTTTCTGATAAATATAAAACAATAATGCTCGATTTTTTTCAAAAGGATATTGATGGATATTTGATTCTAAACCCTCAAAAGTTGATTGATGAAGAAAAAGAAAGAGATGAACTTATTGCAATATTAACAAAGCTAAAAGGTGATACAAAAAATACAATATTAAAAGAAAAGTATACTTCTCTCATATATAGGTTGTTTAATAAAACTAACAACAAATTAACCTATGAAGATCTAGCTAATTATTAAATTCTAAACTTCTCGCCTGAAAAGTAGTTTCCCATCAATGCCTGTTACTTGTTTAATTGTGATCTACAGCTTTATATTGATGGTACAGAAAAGGTGGTGTGAGTTTTGGTGATTACCCTATGACCTTTTCAAAGGAAGAAAAGATTAACTTCCGTCTTCCGGCAATGCTTTTGATTTAAATTCTACATCAAAGTCGAATTTTGTAATAGGAGAACTGCTGGATATTACTGGTGTAATTCCTACATTATCAAAATAGAATATCTCTTTTTGTTCAAGATTAAAAATTCCACCAAATATAATATTCACTTCAGGATCTGTAGATATCAAATATACCTCAAGACTGGGTTTGTAAGCAGGGGCTATCGCGCTAAATCCCTGCGCAGCAGTATTAACATTATTATATGCTCCTGTAACATTTATTAAAAGCTTGCTCGAAGGCTGCTGTGTGTCAAAATAGTTCGGTTGAGATTTGGGATCCCAGTTGAATTTAAAATTACCACCTTCCACAATAGCTTCAGTCATGTCACCAGTATCACCTATTTTACCAGTAAACAGTGGAACATCAACTAGATAGTTACTTGCAATTTTATATATATTTAAGTTACCTGTAGATTTACTCAAATTATCAGCCAGCTGTATTGAGTACTTCCCGCTGCCTGTAATTTCTTTATCAGCCTGATTAAATTCAAACTTAATTGAAATATTCCAATCTCCAAAAGTCGAATCTTTCCCCTGGGATACTTTCCCTGAAGCCAATACACTTATACCATTTCCCGTTGCTTTAATCGACTCAATTATTGTATGTGACAAAGTTGCTCCAGGCAGGAATGGTTGAATGTACCATGACGACCCCCAGCCATTAGGATCAACACCAGGATGAGGTCTAAAATTTAAAGTTCCTTTCTCATCAACTAGAGTAAGGAAATGCTGTTTGTCACACATAAGATTATATGTTTCTCCATCGTTATTTTTTAATTTAACCACAGAGTAAGTAGGACTATTAATAAAGCTACTTAAGCACCCGGAAAGTAAAACCGCAGGAAGAAGAAACAGCAATAATATTTTTTTCATCATTAACTCCAAAGTTGGGTAAATCTTTTTTTCATTTTCACTATACAATAAAAAGTCACGCATTCTTTATTATTAAAAGGGATTTGAAATATTTATTCAACAGCAATACTCCATATTGTTAATTTAATATCTAACAAAACAATAATTAGAAGAAATTTAAGTCTTGATTTTTACTTATTTTATACTTAAAATCATAAGATAGATTAATAAGAAGTTAAAAAACAAATTCCTGTACACTTTAAATACATCATTCTATTTTTGAATTCAAGATAAATCTTGTTTTTGTCTTTTTACTTCTGTTTGAAATCACAATTATGTTGATTATTAAGAAGTTAAAAAGCAAATTCCTGTACACTAAATTTGTATAAAAAGAGGTAAAGATGAAACAAAAATTCCGCTTAAGTTTTACTGAATACCAGTTAAACAAACCTACCTGCTTTAAAATAGGTTCATTT
>CAZVCD010000148.1:0-6998 GCA_964625675.1 uncultured Victivallales bacterium
AAAATATATATAAACCAACCGCTATATACGAATATTCTGAAATTAACATTTTAAAACCATGAAAGAAACCAAGACCTATAAGAAAGTAAGTGACAAATACAGATATTGAATAAGCCAGCCCTACTTCAATTAATTGCTTCTTTGTTCTTCCGGCAATTTTTAAATATGAAAGAAAAAATATCAGCAATGCAAAAGCACAAGGGTTTACTCCATCAATTAGTCCTGCCATAAAAATTGCCAAATATGAAAATGAATTTAATTTACTGGAAGCTTGCTTTAAAAATACTTCTTTTGTTTTGAAAACGTTTTGCCCTGAAGTCATTGCAAGTTCTGGTTTTTTTAGTTTTGCAGAAGAATGCAATTTTATTATTTGTTCAATTTTTTCTAAATTAATAGCATTTTTGATGTAATAATGGTTGCCAATAAAAACAGCCGGAGTTAAAAATCCCTGATCTTCAGGGACTGAATATTTTTCTAATAAATTAATAATATCTTCAAAGTTGTCGGTATCTGTAATGTTGTATTGGTTGATAACCAGAAGTGGATATTTATTTTTTAATTCAAAAAGCTGTTTCTCAACCTTAATACATTTTAAGCAGCCAGGTTTAAACAAGTAGTCCAATTCAATCTGATTATTGATATCTTTTCCTTGGCACATATTAATGTAGGAGAAACAGCAAAAACAATATAAAAAGGTAATTATAGAGTATCTCATTAAATTTAAGCGCATTGTTTATATTAAATCCAAAGTAAAATAATTTTCTATATATAATAATAATTGAGAATAAAATATTGGAAATGAACCAAAAATAAAAATACCTCCGGTATATATATTGAAGATTTCTTTATTATAAGGTATTATTAATATCAAGATAAATATTTTTTTGTTTTATTGTGCCAGTCAACCTTATTGGCTATGAATATATAAAAAAAAGACTTCTATACTATAACTAGACTGGCTCTTATTTCGAGGTTATAATAATTGTTTTTAGGAAAGTAAACTACCATGTTCATAAATAAACGTATCAAAAAACAGAAGTTTACTATTATTGAATTACTCGCAGCAATGACCATTGTTATAATCCTTATGTCCATAACTGTTGGTGTTTTTACTTATGTTAATACCAAAACAAAAAACGACAAAACTAAGGCACTAATAAAAAAAATTGAAATGGCGATGCGTTCCTATAAACATGATACTGGATACTATGTTCAACAACCAGCATTAGGTTCATTGACGATTAATACTTCCAATCCTGAGTTTCTTGAACACATTAACTATAGTGGTATGATAAGCACTGATGAAATTAACGGTGCAGGGCTGTTAGTTGATGCCTGGGGAAATCCAATTCTGTATGAATGTCCTGGTTCTCATAACAATACTATGTTTGATCTTATATCATTTGGAAAAAATGGCGTAAACAATGACGGATCAGTCGACGATATTACTAATTATACCAGCAACTAACAATTTAATTTAATTATATTGAATATACAACAAGGAACTTCCAATAATGAAGAATAGAAAAAAGAAAAATTTTACAATTATTGAATTGATTGTTGTTATTGCTATAATAGCAGTTCTGATGGCTCTGTTAATGCCTGTTGTAAATAAAATGTCAAAGAGGGCAAAAGAAACAAAGGCTAAGGCAGAAATGCAGTCTATTACTATAGCGATTAAAAGTTATGAGTCTACCTATGGCCTTCTCCCTGTTCCGGCAAGCTGGGCTAATGGTGACACCGGTACTCCTTATAGCAACCTGATGAACTTATTAACAAATGTTCCCGCGGGTTCTAATTCAAGAAGCATCAGATTTCTAGATGTTCCTGAAGACTATACTGCTAATGGATATGTTGACCCATGGGGTAATAAATTTCATGTTTACATGGACACTGATTACGACGGACAGGTTACTGGTCTTGCCCAAACAGACGGATATGGAACTGTTTTTATTTATTCGACAGGATCTGATGGCACTGATGGTACTGACAACGATGTGCATTCATGGGAATAAATTTACCAATAACGCAAACTGACAGACCAGAGCCAAACATTATAAATTAATGTGTATATTACAAGCATCACTCGTAGAGACGCAAAATTTTGCATATCTATCAAAAAATTATAAGCTTAGAAATTTGTACTGATTATCATTATGAAAAAAGTGTTTAATAAAACTTCGTTCTCATTGATTGAATTATTGGCTGTTATGGCAATATGCGTCATCCTGCTAGCAATAACCATTCCTGCATTTAACTCAATAACTAAGGGCCAAAAGGTTGAAATAGCCGCCCGTACTATCGGTTCACAACTAAAAGCTGTCCGTTCCTATGCAATAACAAACAGGGAATATATTGCATTAATTATTCCAACAACTGAAAGCTTGTCTTCTGAATATCTTTACAAAGCCTATCGACCATGTATTGTCAATAGTAGTTTTGTTTTTCAGGGTTGGGTTTCAGGAGAAAAATGGGAATTTATGCCTACTGGAACAGCTATTTTGGATGTTGATGGCACGCTAGAACATAGCGCTGCAGGTGCTGGAAGTTTTTCATCAGCAGGACCAATTACATCTGTTGATTTTAGTAGTATTGGCGGAGGAGGAAGTATTCCATCAAAAGGAATTGTTTTTACGTCAACAGGCAAAACCACCAACCCTGGTACTAGAAAATATGTTGTTGTGGGAGATTCTCTTTTACTGGAAGACGGAGTAACATCGACGGAAAATTATATTGAAATTACAATCGACCTATATTCAGGTAGAATTTCATATGGAAGCAATTAATTAGTTGTAGAAATAGATTTATAAGCCTATCCCTACAAGCATTTAAAATGAAAAAAAATGAAATGAAAAAAAATAAATTCACGTTACTAGAACTTTTAGTTGTTATGGGCTTATGCGTCATTATGCTTGCTATATCCGCTCCTGCATTTCTCTCTTTGTCAAAGGGGCAAAGTGTTGAAATTGCTGCGCGAACCATTGGCTCTGAATTAAATGCTGCACGCTCCTATGCTATAACACATAAAGAAAATGTTGCGCTAATTATACCTACTACTGAAAGTTTACTTTCAAAACATCCATATAAATCTTATCGAGCATGTATTGTATACCGTGGAAGTTACAATTTCAAAGAGTGGATTTCTGGTGAAAAGTGGGAGTTTTTACCTGCCGGAACTGCTGTTATAGACATTGACGGTAGCTATGGTTATAATACGGGAAACTTTGACAATGCTACCGATGTAGACAACGTTCCAAATACTTTCGGTCCTGGCACCGTAAATAATGTAAAATCAGTGGTTTTTTTACCCACTGGTATAAACGTAAGGGCTAGTTCAAATATTGTAGTTGGTAGTTCTGCTATTCTGGAATCCGGTGTAAGTTCAACGAGTAATCAAATTACTATAGAAATAGGAACTTATACAGGCAAAATTTCATATCCGAGCAACTGAGGTAATTATGAAGTATAAAAAATATAATTTGATAGAAATAGCCTTATCAATTGCAATTCTTGCACTAGGGCTTACCGCTATTGTGTCATTGTTCCCGTTGGGGTTTCAAGAAATAGGAGATTCTATCGGGGAAACATACTCCTCTTTAGTAGCTGACAGTATGATGGCCTATGTATCGAGAGAAGCTTATAGTGACTGGAATGCCCTTGATACTATCCCTACATCAAAATCTTCAACTGTATTAGATAATACATCTGGATGGAGTAAGCTTGAAGGCGATATTTACGATCCAGGAGAAGGAAATGGCATCTATGGGCTTATGCTAACCTCTGGCAGTAACAGCAGCATTACTGATTTTACAGGGGAAGCATTATTGTGGAAATCAAAGATTAAAAACTTAAGAGCAGCGGGAGTAAGCATTGCCGAACTCCCTTATAGCGATGCCACCGCACTACACCTTGAAATAAGCTGGCCGGTTGAAAAACCTTATGGCCAAAGAAAGAAAAATACATATTACTTTGAATTATTTAATTATAATCAATAATAGAAAGCAAAGATCGAAGAAACAGGTGATCAGTAAAAGTTAAGTCCAGAAAATCTGGTCTCACCTAAGGAGAATAAATTATATACTACCATGAAAATTAAAAAAAAATACTATACATTACTTGAGCTCGTTGTTTCAATGGGTGTTTTTGCGATATTGCTCTTAGTGGTATCCATTATTTTTTCTACAGCCCAGAGAGCCTGGACGCAATCAAACGCAAAAGCAGAATTGTTTGAGAGTGCTCGAGTCGCAATGGATGTTATGACTAAAGAGCTTCAGGCTGTGTCAGTATATGATGCAAATGATGATAAAACTCCATTTTGGCATAAACCTGAAAATATCGACGGAATATATTCTAACGAAATACTAAATTTTATAGCAAAAATAAATTATACCCGTGGTATCAATATAACAAAAAACTGTGAGGTTAAATATCTGGTATGGTATGTAGATGACCTATCTAGCTCTGATGCAGGATGGTTGCAAAGATCTGTAACGAGTTCAGGAAGTAAATGGAATTTTCAAAACAATCTTACCGCAGGAATCTCTGGCTCTAGCAATGCCTTTACCTCAAATCAAGACTCAGCCAGTATCCCTGAGAAAATGATACCGTTCGTGACCGATCTTTCATTTACATGTTATGATGAAAATGGAGACATTATAGATGGGGTTGTTGATTCTGTAATTAATATTCCGTTTTCAGTTGAAATCAACCTTACACTATTGGATAAAGACTCATGGAAGAAATGGGTAGTATTAGCTGAGACCATAGCCGGAGAATCAGCAAATGCATTGGCATTTCGCAAAAACCATGAGCGATCTTTTACCAAAACGATACTTATAGGCGACCGCGGACAATATGATTAACAATTCGTATTCAAGACATTCTTTTCAGACTTACTCTTGGTATAAATAATTCCTATAATTAAAGGCTACTGAATAATTCACCTTTGGAGACCTGCAAGACAAAGTTTACCTATCAGAGCGGTGGTATTCATACCGCTAAACGGCGCAAGCTGTGAGCTAGTCACCCTTTAGTACATTTGCAAGGCTAACAAAAAAGAAAAATACCGATAGGATAGGCGTTTTTTACTGCTTAAATCGCAGAAGAACACTAATCATTGATTAAAGCTGTTGATTTTTTTATTGAAATATGTTATAATCCTCATAGAGGTTAAAGTGTAAACTTGGAAAAATACACTAATGCTAGCTAATTTATGAATGGTGGTATTACTATGAAAACAAATGAAATTAATATTTCTGAAAAAGGTATTGCCATTGTATTTGCACTGGGAGTAATTTCGCTGCTATTGGTTATCGCACTGGGCTTTGTAACAACAGCAATTATTACAAAAAAAACAGAAGAAAACTTAAGTTCTCTAACCATTGCCCGCATGACAGCCGAATCTGGTCTACAGCGAGTAATGGCTGTTATGAAGGCAAACAGTTCAAATCCTGATATAGATTACTGGGATATTGCAAGCCATGAACCCGGTGCTGACAGCGATCCTGTTTATTATGAAGATTTACCGACACTTATGGCAAACATTGAAGATGGCGAGGGACATGAAGTTTTTGACTGGGACACATATTATCCATCTGCTTCTTACGACCCATCCAACAGCGACCATATTACTTGGCAGTATCTTCCATCTGGCCATGATATAAACACGCCAATGGGCACACGTTTTGCGTATGTTGTTGTAAACAGCCTCAGTTCCTCTGGAAAATACTGTCTTTCTGGAAAAAAAATTGACCCATCGGCAAGCATAGATTTGGGCCTTAACGCTCATAATAATTCCACTTATGCCATTTCTGAAAATTACCCTGCCTCTGAAGCAACGAGTATCGGTTCAGACGGGAGTCCTGTTATCGGGCGTCCTGGACGTGATATTTCTGAACTGTTTTTAACAACCTTACCATTTGTGACTCAGGCTGATACCGCAGAGAAACTGAGTGCCACAAATGCTGATCCCGCTGGGTTATTAGCCTACGGCACACGATGGGGAAGTTTAAATACACTTTGTGACAGCTTTAGCGCATCAGGTACCCCGATTACTGCTGAAACTAAAGATTCATTTAAAAACTATTTTGAATATTACCATATAGCAGCCCCTGAAGCCTGGGCTAATTCCGACTCGTACAATGTAGGTACATACGCTGGGCTGTATCATCGTTTCAATCTTACTAGATCTAACTGGAACAGCCTAAGTGTCAGTGATATATGTGACACGGTAAATAATATCATCCCATTCGATCCTAATGATAATGGAGACATAGAAAAGTGTATTCAATGGCTGGCTAACTGGAAATACGAAGGAGGTTTCGGCGACACAGTTGACAGTTATAATAATTGCAAAAATCAGATTACAGCTAACCTGATTGATTATAATGATTCAAACAATGGAGCTACTACTGACAATGAGAACAGTCCAACCTACGTCGGACTTGAAAAGAATCCATACATAAATGAACTTAAACTCGAAGTTGAAGCTGAAGTTGAAGAATCTGGTGGTAGCGGAAATGGGCTTTTTGTTAACAATAATTTAAATATTCAGGGAAATTATAATACCTTTTCAGGAGGACACGTAAACGCTAATATTGTATTTGGCAGTCAATGGCGTCAAGGCAACTCTACGAGCGGCAGCACAATCAACTATATTGGAACAGTAACAAATCAAGGCAATGGTAATCAAGACTTTTTAACAAATAAAGTAGGAACTTCAATATCACAAGTAAGTAAACCTGCAGAGCCATCAGTTCCGCCTGCAATAGGATCAATATCTACACCGACAATACCTACAATAACACTTCCTTCCAGTATAAATGCTAGGAACTATTCAAGTAAACCAAACACTTATTCGTACAATCAGAGTATTTTTCTTGAAGAGGCCGCAGGTGGTGGTATTAAAGTTTACCGAAGCAACGGCAACCTCTATGGCACAATACCAAATGATAGTATAATATATAATTCAGGAAAGAATAAATATATTAATATTTATA
>CAZVCD010000149.1:0-6939 GCA_964625675.1 uncultured Victivallales bacterium
AAAGCATTCTCAACTGCATTTGTAAGATCTTCTGCAAGCCAATAGTCTTTTATACCAGAATCCAGGCAACTGCGTATTAAACGGGCCTGAAGTTCTTCAGGTTCAAATCTCCTTTTTGTCCCGTCATTTGCCATTACAATAACGACAGAAGAACTAAGACATATCATAACAAATACCTCTAATTTAGAGTCGCCCGAGAAAGCCCATTCAAAGACGGGTAAGCTTTTCTAATAGGCTCAAATTATTTTTTTTTATTCAACAATCGGATTTCTTCTATAAACTGATCAATATCCTTGAACTCTCTATAAACTGAAGCGAAACGAACATATGCTACTTCATCAAGATTTTTTATTTCATCCATTACTCGACTCCCTATTTCTCGAGAAGTAACCTCCTTTTCGAAATCATTTTGAAGCCCCATTGTCACTTTTTCTACAATTATTTCCATTTTTTCTTCGTTTACGGGCCGTTTCCAACAGGCATTCTCTATGCCTTTTCGTAATTTTGATCGCTCAAATTCAACTCTACTGTTATTCCGTTTTATCACTGTTAATTCAGATTGAATTACTTCTTCATAGGTCGTAAATCGATAACCGCAATCCAGACACTCTCTTCTTCTTCTAACGGCAGCACCTTCTTTTGCTGTTCTGGAGTCAACGACCTTATCGCCGATAAAACTACATTTTGGACACCGCATTTCAATCCTCTTTCTGTAATTAACAATTAATAATTCTAAAATTATTAATTATTCCGAGTTATGTTATACACAGATTTTTTCGGATATTGGAATAATTTTTTTAGCTCGCCCCGTTTTTAAATCATAAGAGATAACGGCACCGTCAAGGCGAATCATCCCTTTTTCTACTACTTCAAGCCTATTAGGCATACCTGTTGTGAATTTATACAGAACATCTTTTATTTCTCTGCCCAAAATTGATTCGTGACCACCAACCATACCTAAATCGGTCAAATAAGCGGTGCCACCCGGTAATATTTCAGAATCAGCAGTCTGCACATGAGTGTGAGTACCAAGAACAGCAGTAACTTTCCCATCCAAAAATCGGCCCATCGCGAGTTTTTCACTGGTTGCTTCAGCATGAAAATCAACAAATATACACGTTACAGCAGCAGGTAAGGATTTTAATATTTTTTCCACTTCTATAAAAGGACATGAAGCAGTCTCTTTCATAAAGACTCTGCCCAACAGATTAATAACGGCGACTTCTCCAGCGGCTGGGACACGAAAAACACCATAACCATTTCCCGGCTGCCCAGGATTAACATTTGCGGGACGAATAACATTTTTCAAGTGATTAATTTCGTTTTGAAAACTTTTCTGCCCCCACACATGGTCACCAAGTGTTATAACATCTACTATGCCCTGTGGAATATCTTTGATGCATTTCTCGTTTATACCTGAGCCAGCAGCCATGTTCTCGCCATTGGCAATGCAAAACGAACAATTGTACTTTTTACGCAATTCGGGCACAAGCTCTTTTACAGCTCTACGTCCTCCCTTGCCAACGATGTCTCCAATAAAAAGTAGGTTCATTGTATATAAATTCGCTTTTTAATTTATTTTGCGTACTCAATAGAACGAGTTTCTCTTATAACTGTTACCTGGATTTTTCCAGGATAATTCATCTCTTTTTCAATCTTGAGGCAAATATCGCGTGTAAGAGCTTGTGCTGTATCATCTGTTATTTTATCAGGTTCAACAACAACACGTATTTCACGGCCTGCCTGTAGAGCAAAACATGATTCAACGCCATCAAATCCGATAGCTATCTCTTCGAGTTGATTAAGCCTTTTTAGATATAACTCTGTTGTTTCGCTACGCGCTCCCGGCCTGGATGCACTTAAAGTATCACAGGCACTGACTAATATTGCGTATGGACTTGTAGGATCAACTTCTTCGTGGTGTGCTGCTACTGCATTAACTACTTCAGGATCTTCACCATTTTTACGCAATATTTCAGCACCTATTGCTGCATGAGTTCCTTCAATTTCGTGATCAACACCTTTTCCTATATCATGTAAAAGACCGATACGTTTGGCTTTTTGCTCATCCAATCCTAATTCAGCAGCAATCATACCCATAAAATATGCTGTTTCAAGGGAATGTTTGAGTACATTTTGAGAGAAGCTGTACCTGAATTTTAAACGGCCGATTAATTTGATTAATTGCTGAGAAAGCCCCTGAACGCCTGCATCAAGAACAGCAGTACCACCGGCATTCATGATATCTTTGTCTACTTCTTTTCGTACTTTTTTCGTCACTTCTTCAACTCGAGTTGGGTGAATTCTTCCGTCAGCGATTAAACGTTCCAGAACAATACGTCCTACTTCTTTTCTCACAGGATCAAAACAGGAAATAACGACAGCTTCAGGAGTATCATCAATAAGTATATTTACTCCGGTAACAGATTCTAAAGCTCTAATATTTCTACCGTCTCTACCTATAATTCTACCTTTCATTTCATCGCCCGGCAAAGGAATTGTAGAAGCAGTGCGCTCATAGGTACACTCTGATGAATAACGCTGCATAGCAGTAACTAATATTTCTTGCGCTTCCTGTTCAGCTTTTTCTTTTGTCTTTTCCTGGATTCCGCGAATTAATATACCGGCTTCATGTTTCAATTCATTTTCCAGTTTATCAAAAAGAATTTTTCTTGCTGTTTCTCTATCAAGTTCTGCGATTCTTTGAAGCTCTCCTATTTGCTTTTCAATTTTTTCCTGAAGGTCTTCTTCTTTTGCATTAATACGTTCTTTTTGTTTCGCTACTTCCTTCTCTTTTTGTTCAATTACCTCATATCGCGCGTCTAAAACATCAAATTTTTTGTCAAGATTTTCTTCCCTTAGATCTAAACGCTGCTCAAGTTTATTCAACTCTTTGCGCCTTTCGCGCGTTTCTGTTTCAAAATCTTCTTTTAGCTTAAGAATTTCACTTTTGGCAGAAACTTTAGCTTCACGCAGAATATGCTCTGCTTCTCTCTTAGTATCTTCACGTACTCGTGAGGCCTCTCCTACAGCCGAGTCTTTTCTTGAATTTGAAACAATCCAGAACAAAACTATTCCGCATATAAAAGACAGAATAATAAAACCAAAATACATCATATACATATACATATAAAACTCCGTTCTATCACGCTCATGTTGTTGTTTAAAAAATATAATAATCCGTTTTTACGGCATACACATAACTCAAAATATACCAGAAGTATTTTAAACGCCGGTATCAATAATTTCATTTATTATGGAGTAACAGGAGTTATATTTCCCGTTTCCAAGCTTTTCCAATATTTTAACCTTTCTTTGATTTTTCGTTCATATCCAATATCGACTGGACGATAATACTCTTTAGACACGCCCATATAACTTTGTTCAACAAAATTACCTTCATAGTTATGAGGGTATTTGTAATTTTTATCTTTCTTTTCTCCTGTGCTGGGACAATAAGCAGATTTTAAATAAACAGGTACTGGCTGTATTCTGCTATTTTCAACATCTTTCATTGCTTCCTTAATACCAGCATAAGCCGCATTACTCTTTGGTGCAGTCGCGCAGTATGTTACTGCCTGTGCAAGCAAAATGCGCGCTTCCGGCATTCCAATCATTTCAACAGCTTTCATAATAGAAACAGTCACTTCAATTGCTCTTGGATCTGCGTTACCAATATCTTCTGAGGCAAAAATCACTATTCTTCTGGCAATAAACATTATATCCTCACCCGATTTCAGCATCCTGGCAAGCCAGTATAACGCAGCATCGGGATCACTACCCCTCATACTTTTTATAAAAGCACTTATTGTATCATAATGTTCGTCGTCACCATAATTCATAGACTTCTGCTGAATAGAAGCTTCTGCATCAGATAAATTGATAATAATTTTTCCATCAGCATCTGGTGTTGCAGTTAAAACTGCTATTTCCAGAGCATTTAGAGCACGTCTGCCATCACCTTCACATACCTCAGCCCAAAAATTCAATGTTTCTGAAGTCAATTCCACCATTCTACCACCAAATCCACGAATATCATTTATAGCCCTGGTGAGCAGTGTCATAACATCAGCTTTTGAAAGAGGCTCAAGCCTAAAAACAAGAGAACGTGATAATAGAGGAGAGATTACAAAAAAATGTGGGTTTTGTGTAGTGGCGCCGATAAATCGGATATTACCGTTTTCAATATCAGGAAGTAAAGAATCCTGTTGCGCTCTGTTAAACCGGTGGATTTCATCGACAAAAACAATAGTTTTTTTGTTAAACGCGTCTCTTCTTGCAATAGCGGAAGCGATTTCTTTCCTAAGATCAGATACTTTTGAGACTACTCCGGACAGCCTGATAAATTCCGCATCAGTCAGTTTAGCTATCAATTCAGCTAAACTCGTTTTTCCTATTCCTGGAGGGCCAAAAAGGACTATTGAAGAAAAAGAATCACTGTCTATTGCCTTTCTTAAGAGACAGCCTTTATCAAGAAGATGTTTTTGTCCAACAAATTCATCAAATGAAAGTGGTCTTAATTTTGCAGCCAAAGGCCTATTTGTATGCCCTGCCTCAGCTTTTGAGGTAACTTTTTCAGATTCAGAGCCTATATCGAAGAGCAAAGGTTCCATTTGTGCCGCCTTTCGTTTCAAAAGGAAGGGCATCAGGTATATTTAGTAAAGGATATTTTAGAATGGTATTAGAGAAATTTCCAATACCTGTTTTATTTATTATTATACTTGAAGTGTAACTGACTTCATCTAATTTATTATCCACATATAACATAATAATTGAACAATCTCCTAAAATATAATCAAAAAAATATATATATCCTGTTTTACCGCTTCGTTAATTATCTATATAAACGCTGAAATGAAAAAATTTTCACAACACGATCGTATTAAAATAGTATGTACTTCACGAATTGAAATACTTTGTAATTATTTTTTTTGATTTATTTTTATTGATGCTTTTTAGATTTTCGCTGTTAAAAAAACTAATTTGAAGCTAAATTTAAATATCCTTTATTTATACTTATTCATGGTGTATATAAATAAAACCAATTTTACTAATACTGATGGGATACTATATGAAACACAATTTATCAGAAAAAATAATTAAATCACAATCGCTGGCATGCAAACTCGCAATAAAAAATCTTCTATTTAGAGTCTTTATTGAAAAAAGACCAGCAGATAAAGTCTTGTCTGATTTTTTTAGAAATAACAGACAGTACGGTTCAAGAGATAGACGTCTAATGCTTGACTTATCGTTTGCAGTTTTTAGATGGTGGGGATGGCTAAAAAAACAACTTCCAAAAGATACAATAGATCAGCTTGAAAGTCAAAACATCATTACTGGCATTGATTCACTTAAAATCACTAATAAATCTCTTTCTAACCTTCTTATTGAGGCCTGTATGCTGGAGAGGTTGCAAACAATACCTAAGGAAATGCTTACTATATGGGCTAAAGATGCAGATATTAAGCTACCATCAAAATTATTTACTGAATCTTCCGATGATATTATACAGTTCGGCATAAAAACTTTAAATAAAATAGAGAGCCTAGAGCAAAGCGGTCAAAAAATAAAACCTTTAATTACTGAACTTATTCCTGAGTGTGCTCCAGCCCTTTTCCCCGAAAATATTGATTTAAATAGATTGATAACTTTTTTTCAAAAACGTCCTCCCATGTGGTTGAGAGCCCAAACAGAAAACATTTCCGAATTATTGAAAAATCTCAAAAATGCAAATATGGATGCACACCTCAGTGATACTGTTAAAGGTGCAATATTCATTAATGATCCTAGGGTTAACTTATATACGCTTGAAGAGTTTCAAAAAGGCCTATTTGAAGTCCAGGATCTTGCATCACAAGCCATTGGACTAGTCTGCAATCCTTCTCCAGGAGAACGCTGGTGGGATTCATGCGCAGGTGCGGGAGGAAAAAGTTTACAGTTGTCATTTCTTATGCAGGGAAAAGGCAGTGTTACTGCTTCCGATATTAGAGAATATAAACTTGATGATTTAAAGCGAAGGGCACGGAGAGCCGCTATTTCAAATATTCGCTGTTCCGCCTGGAACGGAAAAGCATTAAAATTAAAAAAACAGAGCAATTTTGACGGAGTTCTCGTAGATGCACCATGCTCCTGTTCAGGAACCTGGAGACGAAACCCGGATGCAAAATGGAATGTCTCTGTAAATGATGTAAAAGATATATCAAAGATTCAGACAAAGATTCTTCAAAATGCAGCAACAGGAGTAAAACCAAATGGTGTTCTGGTATATGCGACCTGTTCTATCTTTACTGAAGAGAATCAAAACATTGTTGACAAGTTTTTAAAAGGCAATCAGAGCTTTGAATTAGAACCTTTTGTTAATCCTTTGACAGGCAATAAAACAAATGGCACGGCTCAAATTTATCCATGGGATGGGAATTGTGATGCTACATTCATCGCTAGATTCAGGAAAAAAAATAAACTTATCGTTGAATAAGGCAAAAATCTTCATCTTGCAAAAAATGAGTTAAAAGAATTACAGCTCTCTAATCTATAGAGAGCTGTTTATTTGTTTCGATACTCGAAACTTTAATTATTGTTTCCAAGTTTATTCACTTAAAGTAACTTTTACTTTATCGCCAGGCCAAAAAAGACATGCTCTTTTTTTATACATGACTTTTTCGCCATCTTTAAGAGTCTCTGAAGCGCCATGCAGCAAAATATCATTTACTTGTAATTTCTCTGTACCTGTTACTTCATGTAATTTCCCATCAAAACCTTCTCTTTCTTTTCCTGTCTTATTTATATAAATTTTTTCAACAGGAAATGAACTGGCTATTGTTTTTCCAGGCTGAAGACCTTTTTGTCCAACAGCTTTCCAAACATATTCTTTACCATCTTTGTCTTTGTAAAGTGAATTGTCAAGTATTCCTAGATCACCTGTAATAGCAGATGGGT
>CAZVCD010000150.1:0-6912 GCA_964625675.1 uncultured Victivallales bacterium
TAATGCATATATGTTATACTTCCAATTAACAGGTAGTTTTTTATCATAGAAATAGTTGATACAAACGATGTTAATAAATAGCAACCTGTAAGGCTCAGTTTAGTCGCAATAGATATATCAAAAAGGATAAAATTATGATTAAAAAGAAAGCATTTATAACAGGGATAACTGGGCAGGATGGTTCATATCTTGCAGAATTTCTTTTAGATAGAGGATATGAAGTTCACGGCATCATAAGAAGAGCCAGCTCGTTTAACACTCATAGAATTGATCATTTGTATAAGGATAGGCATTTAAAAGATAACAGGCTTTTTCTGTATTATGGTGATATGACTGATTCAAGTAATATTAACAGAATACTGGAAAAAACAAGGCCAGATGAAATTTACAATCTTGCTGCTCAGTCACATGTCCAAGTATCATTTGAGGTGCCTGAATTTACGGCAGAAACAGATGCCATAGGAACTTTGCGGATAATTGACGCTATAAAAGATACTGGTCTTAACTCACGATTTTATCAGGCATCTACCTCCGAGCTTTACGGTAAGGTACAGGAAGTGCCTCAAACCGAAACAACTCCCTTTTATCCTCGTTCTCCATACGGAGCAGCCAAGCTTTACGCATACTGGATAGTTGTAAATTATCGGGAAGCATATAATCTTCATGCATCAAATGGAATATTATTTAATCATGAATCTCCAAGGCGTGGAGAAACTTTTGTTACAAGAAAAATCACAATGGCAGCAGCCAAAATTAAGGCCGGATTACAGGAATGTCTTTACATGGGAAATATTGATTCCCTAAGGGACTGGGGATACGCACCGGATTATGTTGAGGCAATGTGGCTGATGTTACAGCAGGATAAGCCTGATGACTATGTCATTGCTACAGGAGAAATGCATACAGTAAGAGAATTTATAGAAAAATCCTTCGGATATCTTGATATTTCTATTGAATGGAAAGGCGAAGGTTCAGATGAAGTAGGAATTAATAAAAAGAATGGGAATGTAATCTTAAAAATAGATCCTAAATACTATAGACCAACTGAAGTTGAACAGCTTCTTGGAAATCCTGCAAAAGCTAAAAAAAATCTTGACTGGGAACCCAAAGTAAAGTTTGAGAAATTGGTAGAAATCATGACCGAGGCTGATTATAATCTATTAAAAGTTAAAAGTTAATTTGTTTGTAAATTCTATTAATCTTAGGCGAATAAATATGATGGATAGTAAATCAAAAATATATTTAGCAGGACATCGCGGGATGGTTGGATCTGCAATTAAAAGGCATTTGGAAAAAGAAAATTATAATAATATTATTACTCGAACACGAAGCGAACTTGATCTTTGTAATCAGGAAGATGTAAACAGGTTTTTTGCTACTGAAAAACCTGACTATGTATTTCTTGCCGCTGCAAAAGTCGGAGGAATAAACGCTAATACCAAGTTCCCTGCTGAATTTCTTTATGAAAATCTTATGATTCAAAATAATATTATTCATAGCGCATACCTTAATAATGTAAAAAAACTTTGCTTTTTAGGTAGTTCCTGTATTTATCCAAGAAATTGTCCGCAGCCAATGAAGGAAGAATATTTTTTGACTGGTCCTTTTGAACCTTCTAATGAAGGGTATGCTATAGCCAAGAGTGCTGGGTATAAGTTATGCCAGTATTATACAAAACAATATGGTTTCAATACTATTTCACTAATGCCATGTAATCTATATGGAACAAATGATGATTTTAATCTGGAAACATGCCATGTTTTATCTGCTCTGATAAGACGTTTCTGCAATGCAGTTAAAGATGGGAAGAAAACTGTTATATTATGGGGAAGTGGTAGTGCACTCAGGGAGTTTTTGCATGTTGATGATTTGGCTGAGATATGTATTCATATGATGAAAAACTATGATGCCCCAGAATTTGTAAATACTGGTTCAGGAAAAGAAATCAGTATTATGGAACTTGCTTATAAGATTGCTAAGCTTTCCGGGTATAATGGAAATATTGAATGGGATACATCAAAGCCTGATGGAATGCCTAGAAAATTAATGGATACTTCAAAGCTGAATAGCTTAGGGCTTACACCTAAGATTTCTCTTGATGAGGGAATTTTAAAAACAATTAAGGAATATCGAAAAAAAATGGATTAGTAGTATAGGAATTCGCCTTTCAATGAGCTATTTGCTCATCTAGCGATTGATTGACAAAAACATTATTGTCATTAAAACAAAAAAACAAAAAAAACTATTATATCTTTTCGAAAAGACTGAAACCATTGGTTTTCAGTCTTTTTGCGTATATGGTATTCAGATTTATAACATTCAACATCCAACATCCAATATCCAATATCATATGTTACTTTCTGTCAAAAATTTGAGTGTTAACTTTAAAGTGCGTAATGAAATATGCAGAGCTGTAAATAATATTTCATTTAGTCTAAAAAAAGGAGAGACTTTGGGGATTGTCGGTGAATCAGGTGCTGGGAAATCCGTATCATGTTATTCATTGACAGGACTTTTGCCTTGCCCGCCGGCGCTAATTCCCAAAGGAAAAGCGCTATTTACACCAGGACCTGTAGAAGAAACTGTTGATTTACTGAAGTTATCTGAAAATCAATTGAGAAAAATCAGAGGAAAATCTATCTCTATTATTTTTCAAGATCCAATGACTTCACTGAATCCGTATATGCCGATTGGTAAACAAATTGCTGAGCCGCTTATTAAACACTATAATGTGTCCTCAAAAGATGCGCGGAATGAAGTTTTAAAAATGCTTGAAGATGTTGGAATACCAGAGCCGTTAAATCGAATTAAACAGTATCCTCACGAATTTTCAGGCGGTATGCGTCAGCGAATAATGATAGCAATGGCGCTTATAACCAAGCCTGATCTTTTAATTGCTGATGAACCAACTACCGCTCTTGATGTGACAGTACAGGCACAAATTTTAAACTTGTTGAAAAAGTTGCAACAAGAGCTTGGTATGGGAATAATTTTTATAACACATGACCTTGGAGTTGTGGCGGAAATTTGTGATAACGTAAATGTAATGTATGCAGGAAGGATTGTGGAAAAGGGAGGGGTAGGTGATATTTTTAAGCGTTCTAAACATCCTTATACAATGATGCTGAAAAAATCGTTACCCAAAATCAAAGGCACTGTTGAAAGACTTTATCATATACCAGGGATGCCGCCTGATATGACAAAAGATATAAAAGGATGTTCTTTTGCCCCACGTTGTGATTCTGCTGACAAGAAATGTTTTAATATTAAAGAGATAGTTTTGGATGGCAACGGAAAACACTGTTCTGCCTGTATTAAAAGCATATAAGAAAAAATATTAAAATAATTAGGAAAGGTAAAGGGATGACACAGCAAACTGACAATGAAAAGAAGCTTAGTTGCATCATTAGTACTTTACAGTATTTTGACAAAGACTGCTGGTATAAAATTACCAGACAGGAGAATTTACCGGAAGATTTTATCCGGGAATTTGAGAACAAAGTAGACTGGAAAGAAATCAGTTATCATCAAGCTCTATCAGAAGATTTTATCCGGGAGTTTCAAGATAAAGTAAGCTGGTATGGAATCAGCCTGGAGCAAGTTTTATCAGAAGATTTTATCAGGGAATTTCAAGACAAGGTAGATTGGAAAGATATCAGCTATCACCAAACCCTATCAGAAGATTTTATCCGGGAGTTTCAAGATAGAATTGATTGGAAATGTATAAATTCATGCCAAAAACTATCAGAAAGCTTCTTAAACGAGTTTAAAAATAGACTCAATATAACAAAATGAGTTCTTCTTCAAAAAAGTATGGGCTTTACTTTTTTTAGTCATCTACAGGCAATGCGACCATTATACTCAAAGCGAAATGATTTTCGGTAAATAATAAAAATAATTGAGGAAAAAACTTCCGTAAAGAAGCCTAAAATAAAAAAATATTTGGTATAATATTCTCTAGAATTAATTCGAGAGCCTATCGTAATTATTAGAAATTTATGATAAAATCATAGTAATATTATTCATAATATGTTTAAATCGTTTTTCGAATTAACTATAGAATGTGCTTCAATAGTGAGTAAAAAAATAATTTATAAATATTTACAATGGAGGAAAAAATGGGCTTGGATCTTTTAGAAATACGCGCACTACGTGGACCGAATCGTTACAGCAAACGTAAAACTATGTTTATGATGCTGGATATCGGAGAATTTGAGGAAAAAGCCTCCAATGAAATACCTGGATTCAATGATCGTTTAATTAAAATGTTGCCTACCTTAGAAGAGCATAAATGTTCTATTGGCAAAAAAGGCGGTTTTATTAAAAGGCTGAATACTGGTACTTACATGGCACATGTCTGTGAACATGTAGCTCTCGAACTTCAAACTCTTGCCGGAATGCCGGTTGGATTTGGAAAGTCCTTTACCACAAATGAACTTGGTATTTATGCTGTTGTTTTTCATTATGTAGTCGAATCTGTCGGTTTAGAGGCAGCTGAAGAGGCTATCAAACTAGTTGAGGCTGCAATTTATGACAAAGATTTTGATGTAGAAGATGCGGTTCAATACTTAAGAGTACTTAGAGAAGAAGACAAAATGGGGCCGACAACACAGAGTATTGTGGATGAGGCAGTAAAAAGAGGTATTCCTTTTTCACGCTTGAACACTGACAGTTATGTTCAGCTGGGATATGGGAAATATCAGAAACGTATTCAGGCCAGTATGACATCTGATACCTCAGCTATCGCAGTTGAGATAGCTGATGAAAAAGCCAGAACCAAAGAAATTCTGGAGGATGCATGTCTTCCTGTGCCAAGAGGCAGAGTTATTCGCTATTGGGATGAAGTAGAAGACTGTATTGATGATATTTCCTTCCCGGTTGTAGTAAAACCCGAAGTTGGAAATCATGGACGCGGTATTACTGTTAATATTAATGACTTTGAGGCTCTTGATAAGGCGTATGATTCAGCAAAAAAAGTTTTTGATTCTGTTATAATTGAACAGTTCCTTGAAGGAAATGATTATCGAATATTAGTTATTGACGGAAAACTGGTGGCTGCAGCTCATCGAGTTCCCCCTTATGTCAAAGGTGACGGAAAATCTACTATTCAAGAGCTGATTGATATAACCAATGATGATGAACGTCGCGGGTTTGGGCATGAGAAAGTTCTTACAAAAATAACTGTTGATGAAATGACACTTCGTCTATTAGAAGGCATGGATAAGAAACTGTCTGATGTTCTTAAGAAAGATGAAAGAATATACCTTAAAACGACTGCTAATTTAAGTCAGGGTGGCACATCTATTGATGTTACCGACATAATTCATCCTGAAATCCGACTTATGGCCGAACGTACTGCCAATATAGTCGGTATGGATATTATTGGTATAGATTTTATGGGAACAGATATATCAAAGCCGTTAAGTGAACAGAGATCAGGGATTGTGGAAGTCAATGCGGCGCCTGGGTTAAGGATGCATCTTCAGCCAAGTGAGGGGAAAGCCCGAAATGTAGCAATACCTATCGTAGATATGTTGTTTCCAACAAAACATCGTGACTCTATGCCTATTATTGCTGTTACTGGAACAAACGGTAAAACTACAGTCAGTAAGCTGATTACACATGCATTAAAGTATGACGGAAATAAAGTTGGCCTTGCAACTACGACCGGTGTGGAAATTGACGGGATACCTATTGTAAACGGTGATTACAGTGGGCCTTCAGGTCATAGCCTTGTGCTTAGAGATGCTACTGTTGATCATGCTGTACTTGAAACAGCCCGTGGTGCTATAATACGTAGAGGGCTGGCGTATAACAAATGTGATATTGCTGTTTTTCTTAATGTTGGAGAGGACCATATCGGCAATGACCTAGTTGATTCTGTTGAAGATCTAGGTATGGTGAAATCCATTATTTTGGAAGTTGTTAAAGATAATGGTACATCTGTTTTAAATGCTGAAAATGATATTGTAATGCAGCACATAGAAAGAGCTAAAGGTAATATTATTCTATTTGCTCTTGATCCTAAAAATAAACATATAAAAGAGCATGTTAAAGCAGACGGAACAGTAGTAGTTGTAGTAAAAGATAATATTGTTATTAGAAATAAGCATTTTGATAAAGTAGTTGCCTCAGTTAATGAAGTACCTATTACCTTTGGCGGTTCTGCTGATTTCAATATTTCTAATACACTTGCGGCTGTTGGTGCGCTTTATGGACTTGGATTTAGAAGAGAAAAAATACATAATGGTATTATTACATTCCATCCTACAGCAAAACAGAATCCTGGCCGCCTGAATATATTCGGTTTTAATAGGTCAAAAGTAATTCTTGACTATGGTCATAATCGACATGCTATTGAAGCCTTGGGTAGAATGTTGCCTAAACTTGTTCACGGTAGAAAAATAGCAGTTTCCTTTGGAACGGGCAGCAGAACAGATGAGGCACTGATAGAATTTGGAAACACACTGGCTGGTGTTTATGATTATGTGATTCTTGCTGATCCGGATCCACGTGGAAGAAAACCAGGTGCTACGCCTGAAATGGTACGAAAGGGGCTTTTGGAAAAAGACTTTGATGATAAGAATATTAAAATTATCAATAACTTCCATTCGGCAGTAGATTATGCTTTAGAGCTTGTTGAAGAAGATCAGGTTGTTGTTGTTCAGGTTGATGATGACGTTAAGCCGTTAATTGACCAAATGTTAAAGAAAAAAGAAAAAGAATTTTTCTCTTTTTCAGGAGTTTAATTAATTCAGGATATTTGAAATAATTTTCAGTTTAAATATTGAGAACTATTAAAACATTAAAATTAATTGAAATGAGTTTTGAAAAATTGCAATATGGTGGGATATTACATGTTTTTTATTGTACGAAACCTTATTCGAAGGTTATCAAAAAATAAGGTTACTT
>CAZVCD010000151.1:0-2896 GCA_964625675.1 uncultured Victivallales bacterium
TGACGTAATCTAGCAAGTTCTTCAACTATTTTATGTGAGAAAACGATTGGAGCAGGCATTAATTCTTCTGTTTCGTTTGATGCAAAACCAAACATCATGCCCTGATCCCCGGCACCCTGTTCATCATATTTACCTTTACCGGCAGTAACACCTTGAGAAATATCAGTGGATTGACTGTGAATGCAGATCATTAATTTTGCTCCATCTGCAGAGAACCCCATATCACTAGTATTATAACCAATTTTTCTTACAACATCACGAGTTACAGTTTCCCAAACTACATCAGCTGAAGTTGTAATTTCACCAGAAACGACAATTAAATCAGTTGTTACAAGGGCTTCACATGCAACACGACTATTAGGATCCTGCTCTAAACAGGCATCTAAAACTGCATCTGAAATTTGATCACAAACTTTATCAGGATGTCCTTCTGAAACTGATTCAGAAGTGAAAACATGTTCTGCATGAATTTTACTCATTTTCTTAATTCTCCAATTTATATTAACTTTGTCTAAATTTATAATTTTATACAAAATATTAAAGCGTATAATCTTGCATGATTTTACTTTTTTTCAAGTTTTTTGCGTTTACTTTCTCTTTTTTATTTTATCAAAAAACTCTTAAGTATTTAATTTAGGCACAAAAAAAATCAGGCAAGCATATGTTTTCTATTTCCGTAAAGTTTATACCAGCAACATACAGTCTCCATATGAATAAAAATTCAGTTTAGCTTCAATTGCTTCTTGATACGCATTTAAGATATTTTCTCTTCCGGCAAAAGTAGAAACCAGCATGAGCAGTGTACTTTTGGGGAGATGAAAATTAGTCAGGAGCATATCAACAACTTTGGGCTTATAGGGAGGGTATAAAAAAATATCTGTCCATCCGCAACAAGCTTTTACAGAACCATCACCTACTGCCAATGTTTCTAAAACTCGTGTAGTTGTAGTGCCTACAGCGAGTATCTTTCCACCGGAGGCTTTTGCTTTATTGATAATTAATGCTGCTTGGTTAGATAGAACGTATTCCTCGCTATGCATTTTATGCTCGAGTATATTTTCTGCGCTTACCGGTTGAAATGTTCCTGCTCCAACATGAAGAGTTAACTCCGCAATATTAACACCTTTTTCAGATATTTTTTTTAGAATTTCCGGTGTAAAATGCAAACCTGCTGTAGGAGCCGCCACCGCACCAGAAGCTTTTGAATAAACTGTTTGATATCTGACTTCATCGTCCGGTTCAGCATCACGCTTTAAATAGGGAGGTAAAGGTATATTGCCATATTTTTCCAATATTTCGGGTACATTGCCCGAATCAAAACAAATTTCAAATGCGCCCTCAATACTTTTTTTTATTACAGTATACCAGGCTTCTTCGTTTATATTGCTATTGTTATTTGGAGTCAGCATTACCCTTGTGCCAACTCTTACTCTTTTGCCGGGTTTAATAAAACAGCTCCAAACCTTATTTGAACCATTAACAGGAGCAATCAGCATCGCTTCTATATTAGCACCAGTTCTCTCTTTCATGCCAAATAGGCGCGCTTTTATAACTCTGGTATTATTCACGACCAAACAGTCGCCGGGAGATAAATAGTCTATAATTGAAACAAAGCTTTTTATTTGTATTTCACCGGTAAGTTTATCTAAAACCAACATTCTGGAAGAGTCTCGCTTCTCTCTAGGATAACAAGCTATCAATTCTTCCGGAAGATTATAATCATAAGCATCTAAATTATTCATAGTAAGTATATTCGTATATTCAATATAAGTCTTATATAACCTATTGGACCTATAAAAATCAGGTTAGGATTTATTGCGCATCTTTTCTCTTGCTTTTTTTAAAATATCCAATTCTTTTTCAGTCAAACTATTAATTCCAGAGTTAGAAATTTTATCTAGGATAGCGTCCAGGTTGGCCGCGGAAGGCTTGACAAAGTTCCAATTTTTAGACGCCGCTTGGGAATATGCCGTATTCGCTGTCTTTTTTGAATGCGGTATTAGAAACTTAAAAACGTTATAGGTATCTCTCGGATAAGCAAACCTCATATATAAATATCCTCCGACAAGTCCTCCCAAATGGACTAAATGTGCAACCTGACTATACCTATCTGTCGCACTTAAAAATGATTCTATTAAAGCATAAATTATAACAAATGTTTTCAATTTTAATGGAATAGGGGGAATAAGCAACATAATCCTAACATTTGGGTACATCATTGCTGCGGCCACCATAACACCAAAAAGAGCACCGCTGGCCCCCACACAAGGAATAGAAGAACTCCAGTTAAAAGCCAACCACAAAAGAGCGCCTGTAACACCACTAATAAAATATAATTTTAAAAAATTAGCACTCCCCATCCTTCGTTCCAGCATTGAGCCAAAAAGATATAACCCCCACATATTAACAGCTAAATGTAAGAAACCACCATGCACAAACATATATGTAACCAAACGCCAAAGCTGTAAGCTCCTTATACCATATGCACTTAATGCCAAACTGCTCGTCACTGGATCATAATAACCTGCTTGCTGTGTCATCATATTCTGAAATAAAAAAATCACCACACATGCCGCAATTAAACTCGGCACAGCCCAATAACTCGTATTACCATTGTTATAATTTCTTTCTGAAAACATATTAATTCCTAAATTAGGTTATACCGTAGGTATTTTAGTTTTTAGTTAATTTGCGAGATTTTTATCTCAATTATTTCTATTATTTATCGAATACTATTTCGCTTTGGGTCAAGGTAAACCTTCCCGGTTATTCAACAGCCTGCCCTGTCGGATGACAGGGGGACTCGTATTTTTGTCTTTTTATTTTATCGCGGTATTATTTTTTTTAGTTATGAATAAATAAAAACACAAAATCCTGTAAACTTAAATAAAATACA
>CAZVCD010000151.1:2996-6885 GCA_964625675.1 uncultured Victivallales bacterium
TTTTTAGTTATGAATAAATAAAAACACAAAATCCTGTAAACTTAAATAAAATACATATCCGGTAAAATGCACCAGATATGTATTGAAAAGGACAATATTATTTATTCAAGCTTAGTAGTAAGTTAGCGATTTGATGGTTCAATATTTCTTCAGTTTCTCCTATTTACACTTCGCCCATGCAATACCCCGCGTTTTGAAGATCTCACAAAATCAACAAACTCCTTCACTTCAGGTATCATCTCCAATTCATTCTCTATTTTTTCCAAAGCATTTGAAACATTCAGGCCACTCTTAAAAAATATTTTGTACATAGCTTTAATTGCATAAATTGTTTCTCTTGGAATTCCTCTTCTTTTTAATCCTATATAATTTGCTGTTTTAATTGCGCCATTTCTACCTTCAGCAATAGCAAATGGTGGAATATCCATAGAAAAAACAGAACCACCACTTATCATAACATGCCTACCAATTCTTAGAAACTGATGAGTTCCAACCAAACCCGAAATAATGGTAAAATCACCAACTTCTGTATAACCAGAAAGGGCCGAACAGTTTGCTATTATTACATGGTTCCCGACTTTACAATTGTGCCCTACATGTGAATTAGCCATAAATAGGCAGCTATTTCCAATTACAGTTTCGGCAAACTCACCTGTACCAGGATTAGCTGTAAAACCAGCTTTAAATATATTGTTGTCACCTATCTTTAAATATGATACATAATCTTGATAAGCAAAATCCTGAGGCGCAGTACCTAAAGTAACAAACGGAAAAAGGGTATTATTTTCCCCTATTTCAGTATACCCCTCAACATTACAATACTTTAGCAGTCTTGTACCATTTCCTATCTTAACATTGGGGCCAACCATGCAAAATGGGCCAATTTCTACATTATTCGCTATTTCTGCTTTTTCGTCTATTATAGCAGTAGAGTGTATTTTAGCTACCATAAAAATTCCTCATCTACAATTACAATTTTTCTGTTGTTAAAAAAATAAAAAATATCCCATTATAAGCCTATAACCAAACAAGTTTAACTTTATTTTGCCTCTTTATTTTGCCTCTCAGTTAAACTTTGTTAATTATGTATAAGTTAAAAAGTAAATTCCTGCACACTGAATTTAAACCTATCTATTACCAATTTTTCCGGTAGCAATGCCTCTATGGCCTCTGTTTTCAACAAATTTTATAAATTCTTCAATTTCAGGGAACATTTCAATTTCTTCCCTAATCTTATCAAGGGCATGCGGTACACTTAAATTTGATTTAAAAAATATTTTGTGAACGTGTTTAAGAGCTAGTATAACTTCTCTTGAAAAGCCATTACGTCTAAGTCCTATCAAATTAATATTTCTTATCGGCTTATTTCTTCCGTCAGCTACCATAAAAGGCGGAATATCAACAGAAGTGGCAGATACACCTCCCATTATGACTAAACGTCCAATACGCACAAACTGATGAATTGCACTGTTTCCTCCAATAAAACACCCATCTCCAAGAACTGAATGTCCTGCCAAAAGTGCACCGTTTGCTAGAATAACTCTATTACCAACATGACAGTTATGTCCTACATGTGAATTAGCCATAAAAAAACAATTACTTCCAATAACTGTTGTAGAACCTTCATCTGCACCAACGTTTGCAGTAAAGCCTTCCCTAAAAGTATTTCCGTCTCCAATTTTCAAATAGGATGTCCAGCCTTTAAATGAAAGATCATGAGGCTCTGTTCCTATAGATACAAATGGAAAAATAATATTATTCTTTCCAATTTCTGTGTGCCCTACAATATTGCATGGTCCCTTCAATTTGCTTCCCGCGCCTATTTTAACATTTGGACCAATCGTACAAAAAGCTCCAATTTCAGCTCCTTCTTCTATAACAGCGCTTGGGTCAACATAAGCAAATTCGTTAATTTTAGACATAGTTATATCCTTGTAAATAAAGTTATTCCGTATGATACACAGAAAATTATAATATGTAGAGAACAAAAACTAATATTAACTATAAATCATACTTGCTCATTTTTAAATAAAAAAATATAAAAAACGCAGAGAATAAAATCATATATGTTAACGAGAGATAAATATAGTTATATTTTTTTTAGTTCTTCTTTTTGCTAAAAAAAACAACATCATTGTTTATCAGGAAGTTAAAAATATAAAGTCATATATTTTTAAACTGAAGTAGATAGAAATGGCAAAGCAATCAAACGTTTTGCAGCTGACGTTTTATCAATGAGACTGAGTGATCAACTTTTTTATCCTTAGCCCTGTCTTTTCTGATTTTGTTTACAGCATTTATGACAGTGGCATGAGTTCGTCCACCAAATGCTTCTCCTATTTCCGGAAGAGACATTTCAGTCAATTCCCTAGATAAATACATTGCTACCATTCTTGGATGTGCTATGTTTTTAGGCCGCTTAGAACTGAGCAAATCCTGTATGCGTAAATCATAATATTCAGCAACTTTTTTCTGTATCATATCAATTGTAACCTTTGTCACTTCCTCCTGCATAATAACAGGATGCAAAAGTCTTTCTGCAATATCCATGGTTATCGCAGTTCCAGCCATAGATGAAAATGCAGTCAACCTTATTAAAGCTCCTTCTAGTCTTCTTACATTTGAAGTAATTCTACTTGCAATAAAAAATAAGATATCATCATCCAGCTTTACTATTTGTTCTTCCTGTTTCTTTCTCAGAATTGCCATACGTGTTTCTAAACCGGGAGGCTGGACATCTGTAGTAAGACCGTTTTCAAACCTGGAAACTAAGCGGGACTCCATACCATCTATTTCACTTGGAGTCCTATCTGAAGTTAAAACTATTTGTTTACTATCATTAAGCAGAGAATTAAAAGTATTAAAAAATTCTTCCTGCAGTTTATTTTTCTTAGCAAGAAATTGCACATCATCAATCAGGAGCATATCAACGTTTCGCATACGTTTTCTAAAATCCAGAACTTTATTATTCTGCAGGGAATCAATATAAATATTAAAGAACTCTTCACAGGTTAAATATTCTATTTTAAAATTCTTTCTGGTTCTGGCTACCTCATGCGCGGCCGCCTGAATCAAATGAGTTTTTCCCAGACCTGTACCGCCATAAATAAATAGGGGATTAAATGAAACACCGGGATCTTGACTGACAGCTTTCGCGGCTGAATATGAGAAATTATTTCCATCACCAATGACAAAACCATCAAAAGTAAACTTAGCATTACAGTTGAGAATTTCTACAAATGCCGAATCTACAGGAATATCGGCCTTTTCAGCTACAGGCACAACCTGCTCTTCTTCAGGTTCAACATGTCCTACTTCGAATTTGAATGTTACATCTTTCCCTGCAGCCTCACTCAAGGCTTCACGAATAACTTCACTAAAATTTTCCTCCAACCAATCAGCAAAAAAATCATCCGACACACCTAATATGAATTCATTATCTCCATTATAATTTATAGGTTGTATAGAACGAATCCATCTATTGTAGGTATCCTCATTAAGTCGTTGGCGAAGAGTATCTCTGGCCGAAAGCCAAATTTTATCCTTCAAGGAAACATCATTCATACAAAAACCTCTCTGCAAATAAAATAAAATAAAAACTAAAAAACATAAACTATCAACAATAAGTTACAGTCGAAACTGCTAACACACTTAATTAGCAGTATTTATACAATAAAACAAATATTAGAGTACTGAATATATACAGTATTAATTCTACCTTAGAAGGACAAATATCACTGTCGCAGCTAAATAACAGCCTATTTTGAGGCTGAATGAATTCTAATCTATTTCTTTTACTAAAATATAAACATAAAAGAACTTGTATTCATCTCGAAATATTGTTATAACTATCTGTATATTCGGAATTAAGCCAAGAAAATAAAAAGTT
>CAZVCD010000152.1:0-6818 GCA_964625675.1 uncultured Victivallales bacterium
CCCCCGCCCCTTGAACTACGTTTACTGCTATGTCTTTGAGTTTGCTGATATTCCGTGTATCATGGGTATATCCTTTAATCCCTGCTGCTCCGTCCAGTAAATCCCAATTGCGCCCATTCCAGTGACTTCCATTTTCCAAAGCAACACCGGTAAGCTTTAATTCTTTTCCATTGTTACTATTTCGTGTTCGCCATACTACAAACCAGCTTTCTCCGGACTGGACATGATCTAACGCAGGCATTCCCTGACTTGTACCATGTACTTCTGCTCCGGCAGGAATCATTAATTTGCCGTTATTATAAACATTTTCAGTTACTAAACCAATTATTGGAGTTCCTCCCATAGATGTTCTCAATGTTATAGCTAACTCACAGGGAATAAGTCTGCCATAAGGCAGAAAGTCTTCCAGGCTTTCTTTGCTTACAGCTTCAGTATTATATATATTTAATGGCAAAACTGTTTTTATCGGCGCCGGCATTGTGCCCGACCCTGTTGCTACCTGCTCCGGAGATAATTGCTGTCGTTCTATCTCTACCGCTGAGGTTAAGCCTGTGTTATAGGCACTCTTTGCTTTTTTATATTTAGCATCTTCCAGGGCTTTTCCCTCTTGAAGCTCTCTCGCTCTTAGTTCTTCCGGTTCCGAATTCAATGTATTTTCGTATCCATTAATATCGAAGCTAACAGGATTCCAGGCTTTAACGCCTGTTTTTGAATTAAATTCTTTATCTTCTAATTTTTGATTCTTTGATAAATCTCTATTAGCTAAAAAAACCTGAGAAACATATGGAGCAACAAAAACAATAGTAAGTATAACAATAACCATACCTAACACGGTTTTTGATGAAGGTTTTTTTAAGTATTCTATTATTTGTCTTACGTCCATTTTATTTCACCGTACCTTAAAATATTCCCAAAAAGCGGCTACCACTTTTTTGGTTTTCTTTTAAAAGCTGTTTATTGTTAACGTTGTCTTTTGAAAGTGAATCTGAAATAGCCCTAAGAGTTGTAATATTAGCTCTAAGGTTTGTGTTTGAGCTTGATATTGTATCCCAGGAAGGATTTTCTTTTTCTAATCCTAACATGCTGCTCAATCCACTCTTTTTGGGGTAGGGATTTCCAATATTCTGATATGCTTTTTCTAAACTTGATGTTGCAGATCCAATAGTGTTGGAACTGTCAGCTATATCTTGAGCTGTTCTGTATAATTCGGCCTGTTTTTTATTAACACTGCTAATTAATCCATCAAGCTGTTCCCTTAAAACTCTTTTTTTTGCTTGAAGTTTGGTGTTGAAATTTTCTTTTGCATGAGATAATTGCTGATTATTTCGAGATGATAATTCAGAATATTGTTGTTTGATACTATCAATTCTTAACTCAGCAGCTTTGTTTATTTGATCAATTTGGGCTTTATAATCAGTAATAGTTTTTTCCTGGCTCTCAGAAAAATCCTTTTCTAGTTGCTTTTTCTGATTACTGAGAGTTTTTACAGTTGATTTTAAGGCAGTGAATGTAGTGTCGTTAGTTGATAATTTGTCTTTATAATCCTGAATTTCTTTTTGAAGCTCTACGGTTAATTTAGTTGAATCATTCAGTTTGTAGTTCATCTCTTTTACGAACTTATCTTTTTCTTTAATTGTGCTGTTTAAAGTTTCATTTTTTTCTGCTGTATATTCTTTTAACAGAGTATCCAGCTTTTCTTTATTGTTTTTTTGTATTGCATTAATTTTTGTAGTATAAGAAGCTGTTAGTTTGTTCTGTGTGGCTAAGGATTGTTCTTCTAAAGTTGCTTTTAATGCTTTTAATGAAGCATTGTTAGCCTGCAAGCTACTTATCTGAATATTTGCTGATTTTACCTGTTCTTTAGTAAAAGCTAATTCATTTGATGTATCTTTATACTGTTTAGTTAGTATATTTATTTGCTGCTCCTGGGACTGTGTTTTCTTTGTAAGAGTATTGATCTGCTTTACTCTTTTCAATTTTTGCTGAAGGTCGCCAACCTGCCCGCCTAGGGATGCTGTTGTTTCAGCAAAGAGTGCACAGCTTGTGATCAGCAACGCCCCGCCTGTTAAAATTACTAAAAATTTTTTCATTTGAATTTCTCCTTTATTATATTAACTATTGTTTTGAAATTTTGTGGTAGGATTCTAGTTCTGACAGCTGATGATTCAGTTTAGCTATCTTATTCCCCAACATATCTATTTCTCCGTCAGAAAGACTTGTTTCTCTTAATCTTTGACTTATTTTTGATATTTCTTTTTTTATGCTTTGTTCTTTTCCTATTACCTGTCTGTTTATGTTTATTGTTGAAGTTGAAACCTTCCCCCGTGAAGCTGTAAGCAGAACCTCCCAATTGTTGTCCGCTGCCATATTGCTAGTTGTTCCTTCAGTGTTACCTGTAACTGCAAACCACACCGGACTTTCGCCATGTGCAGGAATTTTTCCGCTGGCAACGGCAACACTTGAATAATACATTTTTGAGTTAAGTCTTACTGCAATCAGATGCGGATCGAATACAAGTGTTTCGTCCATGTTGTTTTTTAGAATAACCTGAAAGATGTTTGTATCATCGGATTTGAAGCGATAAACATTTTCGAGCATTACGGAATAACCAGTATATTTAAAGAGTTGGTTCTTCTGAGCAATCTCTGTGTTTTCGTAATAGTCAGGATAGTTTTTATTAAGAACAGGATACAACCTGGCTTTTTCTATTAAATCTCTTATTAGTGTTGGTGTTGCCGCTGTATGTGATGATGTTTCTGTATAAACCTGGTCTGTGGACTGGAATGTAACAGATGAGTAAGCATCCGCCTCTTCGTCTGTAACCAATTTTAATACAAAAATCTGGTGATCATATACAATATTAAGGCTTCCGGTTGTCTTTTCTTTTTGTGCCTGCAAGGAAAAAAAATACGATCCTTTATTTGCTGTTATAACAAACCCTGCATCTTCGCCGGCTTTCTGGGTTATATTTGTCCCCTGTATACTGCCGATTGTAGAAGGAAACATAACGGTTGTTGTACCTTTTGCATTTGCCGCCACTTTAATGTCATATATTCTGCTTTTGTCCAAAATAAAATTTTTTATTTTACCGGCAGTAGCTAGGTTCTGAAATGAGACGGCTGCAGTGATTGCTAATATTATTGTAACTAATTTTTTCATTGTATTTCCTTTTTACCTATCAATTACTCTGACATTGACATAATGAGTAGAAATTTTTGAGCCGTCAGGTGTTTGTCCCTCTACAGGAATACTGACAACCTTGTATCTCTCCGACTGATTGTTTTTTTGCAGATTACTTTTTTCTTTCTGCAAATTCTCCTGTGCCCAATACTGCCTTTTGGCTATATCGCTTGAACCTAAATCATAACCTTTATCGAAGTCTGTCCTTGTTGTTCCGCAACCGGCAATCAACAATAGAAAAATACAACTCGATACTGTTGTTATATATTTTATGTATAACTGCTTCATAATGGTTTTCCTTTGTTCTGGTTGTATGCTTTTGGTATATACTTGAAACATCTCATTTATGCCACCTTCCCGCCATTCTCTCTTTTTATATTATTGTTTTTTACTATTTCTTCTGTTGCATCTACAAGGTCGCCTGCTACTGTCTTCATTTCTCTATCACGTTTTTCAACATCTTCTCCTTTGGTTGAGGCAATATAAAGCATTTCTTTTGAAACAATGTTTTTTACCGTTCCGTATTTGGCTTTTGGAACATCATCAAACCAATATGAAAAACAGGCATATCCGCTTTTTTCCGGCTGAGGATATTCGGTAAGTGATTCTTTTAATGCCTGAGGCATATAAATGTCTTTAGCCATATCATTAATATCTCCCCAATCTCTTTGAGCCAGTAGATAAAACTGCTTACAGTTACCTGTAATTGTTGCTCTAATTGATGAATTTTTAAATTTTTCATACTGCTGGATCACTGTAAGAACCCAGGTATTGAATTTTCTCATTTGTGCATAACCTTCTGATATTATTTTTTCTCCGCCTCCTACCCCAAGCAGTCTGCCAGCTTCTTCAAAAATTATTCTTTTTTTACTGCTTCTAGGTAATGTTAAAATATGATTTCTTACTAAATTGTTAATGAGAAAAACTACGACCGGTTTCATGTAATCAGCACTTTCAGGAATCATCCCCAATTCAAAATGTGCTATTTTTCCGGTGAGATCAATATTGGTTACACCGTCAAATATTTTTCCTGAATCCCCTGCCCCAGCCTGCCATTGGCTCAGAAGTGTAGTTACATTTTTAATTTCAGCTTCCGCATGGTCCTGTTTATTGGGTGTTGTTGATAGTGTCATGCAAAGACTTGAATGAGTAGGATAATCCTCCGGTTTATACCAGGCATGAGCATAATTTCTAAGCTCTTTTTTCTGGGTCTGTATAAATCGGGTGATTTCTTCTTCAGAGACTGAACTAAATATTTCAACTGCTTTTGTTTCACTGGCTTGATATTGATCTCTAAACTCTACCCATCCCTCGATTGCTTCTGAATTTTTAGGTAAATACTTTTTCCAGTATTTATTAGATGCAATTGCATGTTTTGCTATTACAGGCAGAAGGTGATTGTTGTCTTTTGACCATTCTCTAAACTGATCGGTATATGTATGCTGTATATAGTATGTAAGCATAGCCCTTCTAAGCCTCTGCTTATCTTCATCTCTAATATCACCGCACATTTTTGCAACAAGTGCCGAAGCCGCACTTATATAATTATTGGTTAACGGTAGCCCCCTGGTGTCAAAATAATTTATTGTAAAATCAGACGTCGGATTAACAAGCAGGGTTTCTTCACCAAGAAGTTTGACTAATGTTCCGTAGGAATTACCTTCCTCAATTATTGCTGTATATTGATAAAAACATTCTGTCTGACTAAGCATATCAATTAACATTAATGATTTACCGCCGCCGGACATACCGAATGTAGATGCCATTTGCGGTGTGCCGTTTATAAACTGCTTAACTCCTACTAAATTAAACATTCCACCATCATATATAGCCATTGGCTTATCAGAATGTCCCATAAAAGTTGAGCTAATTGGCAGTCTGTCACTTAAATAGCTGTTTTCTGCATGTAAACGAAAATGTTTTTTTGTATTGAAAATCCAGCCGGGGAAAGCTATATGATAAAATTGTATTTGGGTCCTTTCATTGGCTAGCTCGTAGTACCCTGCCCCTGACATAGTTTCAATTGCGGTTTTAATTTGGTTTACTTTATATCTGAGCTTGGATTGATCTGTATCCCAAACTCTAATTATATAGTGACATTCAAAAGGATAAGTTAAGCCGGTTTCGTAATTTTTAAGTCTTTCCCTTTTGGTTTCTATGCTTATTATATGGCTCTCACTTTTAGAATCCTGGCTCATTTCAGTCTTTAATCTATCTATCTCTTTTATTAGTGATTTTTTGCTTTTATCTAGCCCGCTCGGATAAATATTACAGGTTATGGTATAATCCATAAAAGGTAAGCTTGTAAGTTCATAATATTGACCGGGAAATGTTGTACTTCCCCACCGCTCAAGTAAAATCACATCATTATAACAACCATCATGATAAAAACCAAAGTCGGTGTTTTCACTTCTGTTTTTATTTCCCTTTATGCCAGATCTAAATATTAATTTTTCTATCGGTTCCTGCTGCCAACAGTAATTAGGCTCGGTTTTTTTTCTTTCAGCTTCTGCTTTAAGAAGATTTTCGTAAGGATTAGATAGCGGTCTGTCATGATGGCCCGGATTGGCATATTCGTACATAGCCATAAAATGTTCTTTATCTCCCATAGGAGTTATTTTTATATTATCGTTACCTAAAACGGAGTTTACTTTTCCTTCATAATTTGAAAATATTTGAGTGGCATTATTTAATTCTGATTCATAGTAACTAAGCAATTGTTCACGAGTTAAATTTGAACCCGGTCGGTTGGTTATTTTATAGCTTGCAAAAAGATAACATTTCTCTCTTCTAAGCTTTCTTGTCTTAATCATCCCCATATAGCGGTTGTAGCGCTCTTTTCTGACATTATACGTCCACTTGCTTTTAGCTAATTTCTCCGTATCAGCATCATAATCATTAAGCATTTCTCTATAGTCTGAATCAACAGACCATTGTATTTGAATATTAAGCTGTTTGCTTGATTGATATGTCAATCTTAATAATGAATTTATTTTGTCATGGAAACGGTTTCTAATATCATTTGCTGCTGTACGATAGTCAGAAACCTCTATCATTAATCCTTTGGCCATGTAGCCTCTGTGATCCAACTCCTTCCAAATGATTTTATCATCCATTAACCATCCGTTTGCCGGAATTAGTGTTTTACTGTCCATCGGTTTTTACCTCTGCTTTAAGCTCCAGATATGGATTTTGTTTTTGTTCTGATTTGCGTATATCGTAATCTGAACCGTTTATTGCTTTAGAAATCATATCAGTTTGATATCCGGGAGCTTTGTTTATATGGAATACAAACAAATATAAATAAGCCAGACAAAAGGGAATTATGAAAGCCATTATAATTCCCATTGGACTCCAGTGGCTAATAACACCAATAAAGACTATAAAAAATGAAACAACTGCAGCACCTACTATATATAATGCCTGATTACCCTCCAGTCCCATTGCACTTCCCTTAGACTCTTTAATGCTGTGAGTTGAAGTCATGAGCAGTTCTGCTTCGTTGTATTGGCTTTCGTTTGACATTTTCTATTCTCCTTTAAAAATCAAATGATGCATCGCTTGTTGCATCCTGCATTCCAAACGCACTAAATAAAATCTTAATAATCACTACCGATGCTCCTACAAGACCACCGCCA
>CAZVCD010000153.1:0-6763 GCA_964625675.1 uncultured Victivallales bacterium
ATTCAGTTGTTGGGCAAAAATCTTTTTATAACTCCCTGCTTCGCAATATACCTTTGAATTGTTACTTCACTAGCATATGCACCAACCGTATTGGCATAGTAATCAGTAGTCCAGATATTGGCACCCCACAAAAGTTTTCCACGTCTGGATGCTTTCTGAATATTTCCTTTGCAGTTATGCTTTTTATCAATGTTACTAGTTTGATTTTATATTGAGAATAAATGACTCTTTTTTACCAGGCAAATGTGAAACAGCCAGGTACCAATTCCCCTTCTCGCTATTCCAGGTAATAACATTCTCCCCGTCCTTAACCAGTTTTAAATTTTTATTAAACAACCGCAGTTTATATTTCCTATCAGATTTCTTTATATTAAAAACAATTTTTTCGTCGTTATTCTCAGCATTGTATTTATACCAAGCTGTTTTAGGAAAAGATAAGTTTTGATTTTTAACAACCTCACCTTTTGAGATTTTAGCAATATTCTTTATGTCATATCCCGTAAAAGAAGAATATGAAACTCTCTCCGTATTTCCATCTTTAAAAAACCTAATACTACTATCACCCCTGTTATTAAGGCCCCGAACAAAGGCTACATCTTCGCTATGTGGAATTAGAAGTGCCCGCTCTTCTCCTCGTAAAACCAACAGGCTTCCCTTTTTCTCACTAATACTAAAAGTCATATTATCTCCCCAGCTCGCATCGTTCCAAGAATTATTATCAATCAAATAAACTCCGCCTATTCGTTTTTTCCATACATCAGAAATTACAGGTAAATCGGTTTTCTCCCCAATTAAGTTAATCACATAATTATCATACATGTATTTGTCTGCTTCAGAATTGCTCGCACCATACTGGATCATTAAAAAATGTCCATCAATATTCTTAAAAACAATTTCCTCTGTACTGCCATCAACAGAGTATCTTTTACCGTTAAACTTTAATTTGTTAGTGATAGATTTTACATTTAGCATATTTTTTTTCCACAACAAACTATTTTTTCCAGCTCTACTTATTTCATCATAACCAGATGAATATACATATTTGCCTATAATTTTATCTGGATCTGAAATAGAAGTCCAATCCGGATACTTAGGTTTAACTGGCTCTAGTTTGAATTTTTCACTCAAAGCATTTTTTAGACATTCCCGCATTATCGAGTACTTTAGAAGATGCGAAGTATCACAGTTTGTTAAAATTATTACGCCAAGTTTTTTATCAGGCAGTAACCCCATAAGAGAATTAAAATTTACTGTGCTTCCATCTTTTATCCATGTTCTCCCCGCATATGACAGAGCAGAATCACTAACACTATCTAAGCCCAACCCGGGAATAAAATAAGTGTTAATATCCAGTGGTGAAACTTCAGGCTCTCCCATCATCGCAACTGTTTGGGATTTCAGTAATCTTTCCCCATTTGGTGCTTTACCGCCATTCAAAAGCATTATTATAAACTTAGACATATCTTCAACGCTTGTAAATAATCCCCCTGTAGCGCCAGCTATTCCATTAAATTGTATTGGTGGTACAACCTCCCCGTTTATATAGCCTTTGGCAAGATTCTTTCTTACTAACTCAAATGAACTTGATTTCATATCTAATGGCAGTAATAAATTTTTAACCATTATATCATTAAATGTCATCTCTTTTTCTTTATTCAACTTTTTTATCAGTTCTCCGGCAAGAATAAAACCGGTATTGCAGTAGATAGCAATTTCACCCGGAGCATAACTCAGATAATCGGATTTCAAATAAGTCAAGAGCCAGTCAATATATAAATCACCGCCCCATTTATTCCAAGATTGAGCAACCCCCATATTGTTGTACAAATCTCCAGGTATACCAGAATGATGATTAAGTAGCCTGCGAACTGTTATGCCTTTTGACTGATCTTTGAATCGATCAAGCATTTTAAATTCTGCCAGATGTTTGGAGGCTAAATCTTCAAGTGAGACATATCCCTTATCCAAATACTGAAGTAAAGCAACTGTAGCTACTGTTTTAGAACCTGAACCAAGCATATAAACAGTTTTTGTTTCAGCCTGTATTTTTTTTTCTTTATCTGCCCATCCAAAACCTTCTGCCCATACGATTTTATTGTCATATACAAGAGCAATACTAAGACCAACTATTTTATCCTCTTTCATCGTTTTTTTAATATACTTGGAGGTTTCTGTAATAGTCTTTTTAAATTCAGGATCAGACTTAGCATTATCTGCATAAAGAAATGTAGTATTAAATAAAAAGATTAAAGGGAAACCACAGTTGCAAATCAGTTTTAAAAAAAAAATTTCATTTTTTCTTAGATCCTTATATGTCATTTTTATAGTTTATTAAAAGATATATTGCTTTTTCGTTTGCAGGCCTTATAACATAGAATTATAATTATTTATAAGGTTTTATCAATAATATTCACTCAATATTTCGTTTTAAATAATGAACTGAGGATAATTACCTATTAAAATAGCATTAAGCCAAGGAACTTTTTAACCTGCTAAATTATCCTAACCGGGCGCATAAACCGGATTTAGGTATAAATTTCAGAAAACAGAAAAAATAACATTACATGAAAAATATTTTTTTATTTATATTACTAGTATCGGTGTTAGTTATAGGATTTGGTACGTTCATTTTTTCTATGTACCAGAAAGAAATAAGGAAAGCAGAGGTAAAAAGATTAGAAGATCTGACGACTATTATTGATACATTAGCTAATGATCTCAACTATATTCTTACAAGTACTGAAAAAGATCTTAAACTGCTGGCTTCTATATATACTGATAAAGAGAAACCTTCGACTAAGAATTTTTCAAATATTTATAACAGTATTTTTAAGATTAACAGTTTTTTGCTCGGCATATTTTATATTGACAGCAAAGGAACAATGCGTGCTGTTGCTCCCTATAAATATTCTAAAGGAATAGGAAATAATTATGCGTTTAGAAAATATTTCCAGGAGGCAAAAAAAAAGAAAACCGTTTTCTTTTCTGCCGTGCTGGATAATTATAAAGCCAAAGACACAGAGGAAGATTATAAATCAATAGTGGTCACACTACCTATATTTGATAAAAACAAAGAATTCAGCGGAGTATTTGGAGCTGAACTTGACTTAGATAAAATACAGCAGCGAATACAAAAAGAATCATACACTGACAGTATTGGGAAAAGAGGTTTTTATTGTATCGACTACAAGGCTGGACAAATAATAGCACGACCGGACCAGAAACATATCACTCCTATATTTGACAATGTTTTACTTTCAACAGCAGGGAAAATAGACTTTAAAGGTTCAGAAAAAAATACTTTTACATTTAACAGAAAAAAGTTCTTTTATTCATCAAAAACAATAGATAATGAAAAATTTTCCTTATTGATAGTAGGGGTTTTCCCATTTAAAGATTCTATTTTTACCCTAAGAGGAATGTATTCTCAAATTAGGGGGATAATTCTTATAATCGGGGCAGTTATTTTAATCGCACTGTTTATGATCATTTATAATGAAAAGATACTGAAAAAACTTAAAAAAAGAATAAAAGATTTAGAAATAAATATAGACATTACTAAAAAAGAAGAGGCTACGTCAAGTATAACAGAAAGTAAATATTATAAAGAACTTATAAAAAAGATAAATGCTATTAAGAAAAAGGGAATAAAATAAAATAAAATTTTTAAATTTACTCTTTCATAAAGCATGTATAAGAGTTCTCCAGTTACTAAAAAAAGTAAAAGAGGATATTTCAAATGGATAATGGTAAACTTGAATATGGAGCCTATCAAGCCGTTAATAACTGCGTAAAAGTTCAACCCGAGGACAACGTAGTCATTATAACAGACAATGTTACTGAATATATTTCAGATGAACTGTTCAAATGCTGCGAAAGAATTACTCCCGGAAACACTCAAGTTTTCATAATGGAAAATTATGGAGATAGGCCGGATGACGGTAGCAATCCGCTAAAATTCCCAGAAAATACAATAGGCCAAGCTATGGATAAAGCAGATGTAAGTTTTTACTGCGCTTCCGCTAAAAAAGGTGAGCTTCCATCTTTCAGAACACCAATGACGGCACATGTAACATCAAACCCTAAACTAAGACATGCTCACATGCCCGGTATCAGCAGACTGCTTATGGAAACAGGAATGAACGTTGATTACAGTAAAGTACAGGAACTCTCAGCAAAACTCTATAATATAGTAAAAAATGCTAAAGTTATAAAAGTAACAACTCCAGCCGGAACGGATTTCACTACATACTTTGACACATCCTGGAAATGGATTATCAGTGACGGAGACATCAAAGCTGAAGACTGGAGCAATCTTCCAGATGGTGAAGTTTTTACCTGCGCAAAAGAAATACCAGAAGGTATAATAGTGGTAGACGGCGTACTTGGAGACTTTTTCTGTTCTGAATACGGCTCATTGGAAAACTCTCCGATAACAATAAAAATCAAAGATTCAAGAGTTGCTGACATGCAATGTTCAAATAAAAAGCTCCTAAGTGAATTTAAACAACATCTCAAAATAGATAAAAACGGAAACCGTATAGGCGAATTTGCTATAGGAACAAATACCGGACTCAGCAAATTAGTAGGTAATCTTCTTCAAGATGAAAAATTTCCAGGCATACATGTTGCATTTGGGCATGGATATCCGGAAAAAACCGGTAGTGACTGGAATAGCGATGTTCATGTAGATGCAGTTCTGTGTAACTGTACTATAACAGTTGAAGATAAAGTAATAATGAAAGACGGTAATTTTTTAATATAACCTTTCTTTATGATTCAAATTTCTTTTAAAAATATGTATCTACAACATAATAATTATTGACAATTTCAATGTTTTCACTTATTGTCTATATTAACCAATAGCATTCCATAATAAACTGCGAATGTTAGAAACATAAAATCTCCATAACAATATATTTTACCCCTTTTTAACTAAAAAAACAGGAAAAGCACTTCGCATGAAAAAAGAAAAAGGAAAAATCAGTAACAGAAAAAAAAGAATAGTAGCCTATATAATTATCATTGCTGCCCTAATAATTGCTTATGCATACTACCGCTACCAGTCTGCTCACTACGTTTCTACAGACGATGCATTTATTGGTGGTCAACCAGTTCTTATCGCACCACATATTTCTGGTTATGTCAGCAAACTACATATCTTAGATAACGAACATGTAAAAAAAGGGAAGCTTTTGCTCGAAATAGATGATAAAACTTTCATGCTACAGGTGAAGGAAGCAAAAGTAGACATGGAAGTCGCAAATTCTAAGCTGGACGTAGCAAAATCTAATTATGAAATAGCTATTGATGCGCAGAATACAGCAGCAATAGACATGTACAGAAATCAGCTACTATCAACAGGCAGTGCTATTTCACTTGAAAAGTTTGAACATACTATAGCACTCTATCAAGCAGCAAAATCTGCAGTAAAAGCCACACAGGCATTAATTGAACTGTCCAAATCCAACGTAGACAAGGCAAAAGCAAATTTAAGCCAGGATGAATTAACACTCTCATATACAAAAATTTATGCCCCCGCTGATGGTTATGTAGCTAAGAAAAACTTTGATATTGGTTCCTTTGTCACAACCGGAAGCCCAGTAATGGCGATTGTTTTAGACGATAAATGGGTAAACGCAAACTTCAAAGAAACACAGATTACAAACATAAGAATTGGTCAGTCTGTAGACATTGAGATCGATGCATATCCTGACAAAATTTTTAAGGGAAAAATTCAAAGTATTCAGTCTGGAACCGGTGCTGCATTCAGTCTCCTTCCACCAGAAAACGCAACAGGTAACTTTGTTAAAACAGTCCAGCGTGTTCCTGTAAAAATAGTTTTCGACGAAATACCGAATCAAAATGACTATTTTCTAGCCTTAGGCCTATCAGTAGAACCCACAGTTAAACTAAAATAATCATTAGCCATAAAATAGCCTGCTTAAAATGAGTATAAATAATAAAGCCGATACATATCAGGTAAACCCGTATTTAATAGCATTAGTAGTTATGCTGCCAACCGCTTTGGAAGTACTTGACACAAGTATAGCCAACGTTGTTCTCCCTCATATTGCCGGTAGCCTTGGAGTCAGTGTAGACAATAGTTCCTGGATACTGACATGCTACCTTGTTTCCAATGCAGTAATACTGCCAATTACAGGATGGCTTTCCCAAACTTTAGGAAGAAAACGCTATTTTCTCCTGAGTATATTTGTCTTTACGGTCAGTTCATTATTGTGTGGTATGTCAACAAGTCTTAATGAACTTCTACTATTCAGAATATTACAGGGACTAGGAGGTGGAGGCCTGCTGCCACTTTCTCAGACAGTCCTACTTGAACATTTCCCAGGCAAAAAACGTTCAATAGGTATGGGGATTTACGGTATGGGCATAATTTTAGCCCCTATTTTTGGCCCTATGTTGGGTGGATGGATAGCTGACAATTACAGTTGGCACTGGATCTTCTTTATCAATATTCCTGTAGGTATTATTTCCATAATTCTTGTTTATCTATTTATTCAAGAAACCAAGAGTAAAGTAAGAAATAAGATCAAAATTGATTATATTGGGCTTTCCTTTATTATTTTGGGAATAGGTGCTCTACAAATATTTCTTGATAAAGGAGAAAATTTTGATTGGTTCTCTTCAAATCTAATTACTACTTTAGCAATTATTACAGTTGCATCGCTGATTCTTGTAATATACTGGGAGCTCAAAACTCCGAACCCAATAATTGATTTGAGAATGCTTAAAGATGTCA
>CAZVCD010000154.1:0-6673 GCA_964625675.1 uncultured Victivallales bacterium
ACACTCCCTTGCGGGAACTGCGCCCTGAACGCAGCGCGTCTGCCAGTTCCGCCACATCGGCATATAAAAAACGATTTTATTATAGTTTCTTGTTATGATATTTCAAGGAATACTTAAACTCTTTTTCAAGATAAATATTGTTTTTGTTTTTTTGCTTCTGTTTGGAATCACTATTATGTTGATTGTTAAGAAGTTAAAAAGTTAATTACTGTACACTCAAGTAAAAAAAACAAATTCTATACGCTTAAAAATATTTAAAATTATTAGCTTAAAATCAACGTTTTTTCTCAAACAGGTTGTATTGTATAAATGAAAATATTAAATAAGGCATTTACTGATGGCGGAGAAGAAATGGGTAAGAAATAAATATTCTTTGGATGATTTTGAGGAATTAATAAGCAAAAAAGGCTATTCCAGGCCGAAAGCTACTGTGCTTTCTGGACGGGGTATCAATGCCAGCAATGTTGATGGTTACTTTAATGCTTCTTTAAAAGATTTAAGTTCACCATATAGAATACATGGAACAAAAGAGGCTTCAAAGCGTCTATGGACAGCCATAAAGAACGATGAACATATCCTTATTCATGGTGATTTTGATGTCGATGGAATTACTGCATCCGCTGTTCTAGCCTGGGTTCTCTCCCAAAATGGCGCAAACGTTAATGTTTTTATTCCTCTACGGCTGGATACAGGCTATGGATTTACCCCAGATTCTCTTGATCGTGCTCTTGCCTTGTACAAATGTGATGTTTTGGTTACAGTAGACTGTGGTATAACTAGTAATGATGCTATTGAAAAAGCTAACGGCATGGGAATTGAAACAATTATTACTGATCACCATATACGGGGTCCCGAACTGCCTCCTGCATCTATTATAATAAACACAAAGCTCCATCCTGATCTAAGTGATCTACATTGTCTGGCCGGTGTCGGAACTGCATTCAAACTAGCACATGCTTTAGTTAAATACGGCCTTGAGAATAATCTAGTTTTTAATAGAGTCGACCTTCGGGAAGTGCTCGACCTTGTCGCCCTTGGAACAGTAGCAGATATTGTGCCATTAGTAGGTGAAAATAGAATTCTAACTAAGTTTGGCCTAAAAATGCTTGCCAAACAAATTAGGCCGGGCATTAGAGCCTTGTGCGATATTTCAGGGATTACAAATGTCCTTAAATCAAGTGATATTGCATTTAAACTAGCCCCTTATATTAATGCGGCTGGAAGATTAGGTGACCCCAATATCGCTTATCAACTTCTTGTGACAGACAGTATAGTTGATGCACTGAATTTGGCACAGAGATTAAAGGACTACAACATACAGAGACGCTTGAAAGAAAGAGAAATATTCAACGAAGCGGAATCTCAAATAGATGAAAAAATAAAGATAAATGAAGCTTTTTCTATTTTAATTTATGGTGAAGACTGGCATCAGGGAGTAATAGGAAATGTTGCGTCCAGAATTGCCAGAGACTATAACCGCCCTTCTATTGCTCTAACGATTATAGACGGACAGGCTTATGGTTCAGGTAGATCTTCAGCAAATGTAGATTTGGTCTCTATTTTATCGGAAAGCGCGGATATTCTTACCAGATATGGTGGACATCCGATGGCAGTAGGTTTGTCACTCGCTCCTTCGGATATCGAAGCACTTTGCCTTCGTTTTGAAAAATCAGTTAGAAATGTACTTACAAAAGAAGAATTGTTTCCACAAATTGAATATGATGGAGATATTTTTATTTCTGAAATCAATGATGATTTTTTTGAGGATATGGCAACGCTTGAACCTTTTGGACATAGCAACACTCAACCTACCTATAAAATAACAAATTTATCTGTGCCATACAAGACTTTAGCAGGCCAGAACCATACTCGCGGTTATCTTAGGGATTGCAATAATGATTCGATATCATTTATAGCTTTTAACATTGAACCCGAAAATTTGCCGCCACCACCATGGAATATTCTAGCAGTACCTCAAATTAATAAGCATAACAATCGTGTTTCTCATCAACTAAGAATTATAGATGTCAAATCATCACGCGACGATTTTTCATAAAAATTAATTAAATGTCTTATACCTTGAACCTAGAAGCACACACAGAATTCCTATGTGTTACTTCAAATTACATTTGAATTATGATATCTCAGCTGTCAAAATTAGAATCAATTATTGATTATAAATTTAAAGATATAGGCCTTCTAAAAGAGGCTATGACGCATCGCTCCTATGCCACAGAAAGAAAAATCCCGATAGATAACCAGCGGTTGGAGTTTTTAGGAGATGCTGTAATTGAAATTATTGTTACAGAATATCTTTATAAACTCTATACAAAAAAACAGGAAGGTGAATTAACAGCACTGCGTTCTGCACTTGTTCAGAGAAATACACTTTCCAGCCTAGCCAGTAAAATTCATTTACAAGATTTCATTTTTTTAGGAAAAGGAGAAATAGAAACTGGCGGAAGCACAAGAAGTTCAACTCTGTGTGATGCTTTTGAGGCCCTTATCGGCGCTATTTATCTGGATTCAGATTTTAATACAGTTCGAATATTTTTACTCCCTATACTGACAACTGTCTTTCCTCAGCCTAATAATCTTCTCGAGGAATTAAACCCCAAAGGCCTATTACAGGAAATTACACAAAAAAAATGGGGATTGAAACCGGAATATAAAATAAGAGAAGCGATCGGCCCACAGCATGATATTATTTATGCAATAGATGCTTATATTGGGGGCAAGCTTTACGGTACAGGAAAAGGAAAAAACAGAAAGGCTGCCGAATCTGCTGCCGCTAAAGCTACTCTTCAACTGATACAGCAGAGATAAAAAGATAAATCTTGTTTCTTTATTTTTATTTTGTTACGTCTCTTAATATTGTTGAATATGAAAGCGCTAAAAATAAATCCCTTTATAATAAAAAAGACGTCGTCGATGATCAGAGGCACCTACAGCGCCTGGCTTCTTCGTATAGAGCTGCTTGATTCCTCACCTGACTCGGTTAACGGGAATCCAGCGCATAGGGTCCGATACAATCGACGACGAAAAAATATAAGTTAAACTTGTTTTATTATTTTCTTTTAATTGGGAATAAGTTCTCGCTTTTTATCAACATGTCAAGAGCAAATTCCTATATTATATATTTAATGTTTTATGCTTACTTATTAACTTCTTTGGTCATATATTCTAACAGTAAAGTTAATTCATATTTTAGTTGATGCCTATGAACAACTCTATCTATTAAACCTTTATCCAAAAGAAATTCAGCTGTCTGAAAGCCTTCGGGCAAAGTTGCCTGAGTTGTATCTTTAATAACACGCGGACCGGCAAATCCTATTAAAGCTTTTGGTTCAGATATAATAACATCTCCAAGTGAAGCAAAACTGGCAGTCACACCAGCAGTTGTGGGGTGAGTCATGACCACAATATATGGAAGTTTTGCTTCCCTGTGTCTTTCAAGCGCTCCACTGGTTTTAGCCATCTGCATTAAACTGAACAAGCCTTCGTACATTCTTGCGCCACCGCTAGCAGTAACAATTATTAAAGGAAGTTTTTCCTTTGTTGCAAGTTCGGTTATTCGCGCAATCTTTTCTCCAACAACAGACCCCATGCTGGCACCAAGAAAGCGGAAGTCCATAATAGCTAATGCCGTTTTATTGCCATTTATAGAGGCTGTTCCGCAGATAACAGCATCTTTCATTCCTGTTTTCTTCTGGTTTTGGGCCAGTTTTTCAGGATATGAAGCAACTCCTTCAAATTTTAATATATCAACAGAGACTATATCTTCATAAAATTCTTTAAATGAATTCGGGTCAGTCAGTATTTCTACCCTCTTATCTGCAGAAATCAATCTGTGGTATTCACAATGTGGACATACGTCAAGATTTTTTTTCCATTCATCTCTGTGAACACTTTCTCCACAGCCTTTACATTTTTCAAAAATTCCTGGGAGAATTTTAGCTTTTTTAGTATCCTGAGAATCAGCTTGAGCTGGGGTATTTTTAATCGTAGAATATTTTGGTTTTCCAAAAAGGCTCATCTTTAAAATAACCTCCTTATCAGTAATTAGGTCTTATTTTTATTTAGTAGCTAATATATAGCCATTAATTTTTACTTGTGTAGTATCGCTGTAAATCCTTGTTAATATTATACCCTAAAAGAAAGAAAATATAGCCTCTATTTCAAAAAAGACAAGAAAACTCCTACAAGGTAAAAGATATTTTCCAACAGTTCATTGTTTTATATGAATAATTCATAAAAGCAAAAAAGTTATATTTAAAAAAACGTTAACAAGGCGCACTAATTTTATTTAGCTACTTTAGCAATAATTATCAGTTTAAGCAGACCTGTCCATATTACATCTAAGCCAATAGCAAGAAGAACAAACGCAGAAAGACGTGTCACTACCATAGTTCCTGTACGACCTATTTTATTTAAAATTGTATCTGAAAAGCGATAACATATATAAACAAAAGCCATCATCAGAATTATTCCTACAGCAGCTCCAAAATACTGAAAAACCACATGAAAGCTGAAACCGGAATCAATATTCAAAGCGACAGCAATAGTGATTGCAATTGCACCGGCTCCGGCTGTTATGGGCAATGTTAACGGAAAAAAAGACGGATCTTCATTTTCTACATGCTCTTCTTCCTCTTCTTCTGAGAGTTTTGGCTTGGCATTCAACATTTGCCATGCAGTAAAAGCTACCAGCAACCCGCCTGCAATTCTAATAAAAGGAAGAGTTAGACCAAAAAAAGACAGTGCTAAAGGTCCAAAAAATAATATAACGATAAGTAGGCTAGCAGAATAAACAGCTACTTTAAACGCCAGTATATGTCTATCATGGGCTGATAAATGGTTTGACATCTCTAGAAAAACTGATGACATACCGATAGGATTGACAATAGGCAGAAGAGATAAAAAAATTAAAGATAAAATACCAAAAAAAGACATTGTTAAATTCCTCTATTCGAGTTAAATTCTTTTAAGATTATGCCTAAAGCGAAATGATTTAGGGGGAATTATAAAAATAAATGAGGATAAAATTCCTGCGAAAGCCCAAAAATAAAAATACCTCCGGTATATAACCTATAAGACTTTGTATTTGTTACAACCATCAAAGAAGAGAAATTATTATGTATAGAATTTGTAAGACTTTCTGGATAGAAACGGGTCATTTTCTTTCTAGCCAAAATAACAGCAGTAACTGTAAAATGCCACACGGGCATAGCCGTAAAGTTGAAATCATACTCTCGTCCAAAGAGCTGGATGAAAATAATATGGTTTGTGATTTCCAAGCTTTTAAATCAGCTTTCGGTGAATATCTAGATTCGTTTGATCACGCAATGTGCATAAACACAGATTCCCCACATTATGAATATTTTAAAAATAATTTCACCAGAATTATACCTTTTGAAAAAAAAGATCCTACTTCTGAAGCAATAGCAGAGGCTCTTTTTATATTTTTTGAAAAAGAGCTACGAAACAATAAAGATTATGTAAATAAAGATGGTGCTGAGTATAAAATCAGTAAAAACGTAAAGCTTTCAAGGGTCAGAGTCTGGGAAACCGCTTCCTGCTGGGCTGAATATGAGAGAAGCTGAAGAAATTTAAGATAAATCTTCCCGGTTATTCAACGGCCAGCCCCGTCGGATGACTGGGGGACTCGTGTTTTTGCCTTTTTTCTTCTGTTTGAAATCATAATTATATTGATTATGAAAAAGTTAAAAAGCAAATTCCTGTACACTTAAATAATTTATTAAGGAAACAGTTTTACAAATCACCAAATCACTAAATCACTAAATATTATGTATGTATGTGAAGTAAAAAAAAACAGTTTTGCAATTTCACTGATAATGCTGATCTGTGCATCTGCGCTTTGGGGCAGCACTTTTATTTTTTCAAAAGTCTTAATAGACTATCTATCGGTTTCATATATTTTATTTTTCAGGTCGGCTTTGACAGGTATTTTGCTGTATTTTATGTTTATAAAGACAATTAACAGTGAATTACACATGGCTGCTATGAGCCTTATAATGTGGAGTTTTTCTATTGTAGGATTTTGGGCACTTTTTTTTCAAACACTGAGCCTTAAATATACAACGACTTCAAATTCAGCATTTATTACAGCCTTTTTTGTAGTAGTAGTACCTGTTATTGAACGGTTTTATTATAAGAAAATAATTAAGTTCAAATTTTATATTGCAGTTGGAATTGCCATTCTCGGCCTATACTGCATCTCATTCGGATTTTCTCTTCCTGATCAATTCAACTTTGGCGATAGTATGGCTATTGTCAGCGCAATCCTTTATGGATTTTATATTGTCTTCCTAGAAAAGCTTGTCTTGAGGTTTTCAGGAGGAACAATTATGTTTTTCTCCTTTACTCTATGGGGAATTTTTTCCCTATTTACTGGTGTATTTGACGGAGGGTTAAGCGTCAGTCCGAAACTCAATTTATTTTCAGTTTCTAATTTATTCGGTATTTCTATATTAGGCAGTGTTATTCCATACCTCCTAATGGCTAAAGGACAGCGTGTTATATCTTCGCAGCTTGCCAGTCTTGTATATAATCTTGAACCGCTTTTTGCAACATTCCTGGCTTTTCTGTTTTTAGGAGAAGTTCTTACTATACCCAAAGTAATTGGTGGAACGATTATTTTTGGGGCATTGGT
>CAZVCD010000155.1:0-2739 GCA_964625675.1 uncultured Victivallales bacterium
TTGTCAAGGTATTCAAATCGTCCGACCCTGAATTCATTTGTTGTCGGGTTTCTGTATATTACAACAAAAACTTTTTGTGTAGAAGTTATTTCATCTGCAAACTGGTCATATGTTCCATACTGAGCATGTTCTATTATCTCGTTGGCATCATCTATATCGCCATCTTGGTTAATGTCTTTACTGACAGTAACATCGCCACCGACATCGTCAATCGTCTGTGCCACAGCAATAATGGCAATACTATTAATAGAGCCGGCTTTTGTTAAATTGATAAATTTACCGATAATTTCTTCCTGCATAGCATCAGTTATTGGGTCTGGGGGGGAGAGCGGGCTTAAGAATAGTTCGTTATCCCATAATTCCCAAAATTTTGTTACGCCATTAAGATGACCCAAAATCTGTGCTCTGGTTTTAATATTATTTGATAAGGAAACACCTCTTATGCTAGTTGACAATGTCAAAGCCTCTGTAAAATCAATCATCGGCTGTGAAGCTGATTGGAGGCCAGGATTATCATAACCACTTTCTAAATATATACCATAAAAAAGAGCGTTTAAAACTTCATTTTGGCGAGTATTTATATCTATTTTCCCAAGTGTTTCAGTGGAATCTCCCATTTTAATCTGATCAAGAATATTGGCATCTCCGTCTTGATAGTCATCACCGCCACCACTCATTCCTTCAGTTTCATTATAGCGTTTTAAATTAATAGTCTGCCACTTTTTACCACGGTGTATTGCTCCAAGTTCCCATGGTGATTTCATGGGACCATTGCGAATAAAAGCAGTAGAAATCTCCCATGGCTTTGGGTCTCCAAGCGAAGTGTGACGCTCAAAGTCCTTAGCAACAGAATGTTTAACGTTACTAGGGAATAGATTGTCACCATTAAATTTAGTATGATCAGACCATGGTTGGGGTTTGATTATCCAACCTCCCCAGTCTGAGGGAAGTAAATTCTGCCTTGGATCAGGAATTTCATACCAGAGCTGAGGTGAATTATCACCTGTAACTGGAAGGTTAATTACTTGCGTGCTAGAGTCAGCAATTTTAGCAAAATCATAAAAATCTGAATCAGTGGACGTAGCTCCTGAAACGCTGCCAACAAGCTTGACTGTTAAATCAGTAATTGTTAAATCTTTAACATTTTGATTCTCTTGAAACGTTTTAAGTGAACCAAAAGAATAACCAAGCAACTTAGATTCATATTTTTTAGGCCCTATAGAAATATTTAAATCGAATGAGCCTGAAAAATTTTCCTCTATGTCATCTGTGAACCGTGTATATTTTCCGGAAAAAGAGACAGTTGCGGTGGTATCAAATTCTTCATCATACATATTAACAATTTCAACCACAATAGTACTAATTCGGAAAGGACTAGGATATGGAGTAGGGCCTGAATTAACTTGATCGACTCTTATCTCAAACTTAACGTCAGAAATATATGGACATTTTTCAAGGCCTACGTATGTTGGATCATTCTCATCGTCAGTTGTTGCTGAGCTGTCTGTATCATTATAGTCAATCAGGTTTGCAATTATTTGATTCTTACATGCTTCAACACTTCCCATATCTCCTGCTGATTTCCAGTTTTTTAGCCATGGAATGGTTTCTGCAATATTACCGCTGTCGGTGGAATTATGCAGAACATTATTTGTGTTGGCAATAGAATCAACAGTAAAGCTATCCCAATCTGTTCTTTGCAGGTTAAATCTATGAAATAGTTCATCTGCTGTTTTAACATCGTTAGAATTGGCATCAATCCAGAATGCTTCCAGATCAGGCGGATTTCCAAAAGAAAGACATTGAAGTAATTCGGCTTTCTTGGTGCTATTACTAAAAGGTATCCTACTAAAGAAAAGATCTGAGCTCCCCCACCCATTTATTGGCATTTTGCCATCAATATAGATTTCAGATCTTGATTCCTTTAGTTTACTGTTATTAAAAAAACGTTTAAGCTTGCCATTTCCATTAATCCATTTAAGGCTTCCAAGCCATATTTCAGATATGTCTGCTCCCGGGCGTTCTTGAGGCGCGTTTTCGTCTAAATTACTTACAGCAGCGGAAGGCATAATTTTGCCGTTATCGGCAATAGCAATAAAGGCGACTCTTCCTACTATAGGTGTATCTGTTGATGTATTACTTGGAAAATACTGCCATGTTGGTTTATCTGTTCCCGTGTAGTCGTTTTTAGAATAGTATTTAACTTCGTCCTTTACTGTAGGCAAAAGTGAAACGAGATCTTCCCTGGCTTCTATCGAGTCGTATGAATAGGCGCTTTTACTATTTATATCAGAGAAATCTTTTGTAACATCATCGCTATATAGTTTCATTGAAGCAATAGCTCTATTTATTGTAGACTGAGCAAGCATTTTTGCAGTTGTTAGATCATTATAATTTCTTGCTATTTTCCTGTTTGTCACTGCAGTCGCAATAAAAAGCATAGCTAAAATAGAAAGCAAGGCAAGAAATCCAAGTGTCAGTAGAATTGCAATACCTTTTTCATTACCTATTTTATATTCAGTTTTCATGATGCTCTTTCCATAATACGTGCTGGTAGAAAAAATTTCTAAAATCAGCTTGAGCATGTTTTATGCCAAAAATAGCATGTGTAGATATAAAACTGTTTTTTTGAACTCAAAAAAGAAAAAAAGAAAAAAAGAAGAAGTAATCGATAGCGACCTGTGGCGGTAAAATTAATCCATTACTGGACAATTTTAGCCACTTGTAATATCTGATTAC
>CAZVCD010000155.1:2839-6628 GCA_964625675.1 uncultured Victivallales bacterium
ATTATACAAAGGTTTAATATCATAAATATGACGAAAGTGCACATTTGTTTTAAATACATTCATATAAATATCTTGACACTAAGGGCCAAATGGTACTATAATGTATTATATAGGAGGGGTGAGAAAAGAAGTTAAAAATAAATGTAAGGTTAAAAAATAAAATAAAAGAGGTATAAAAATGATTATTAACTTACAACAATTCAGTTAACAAATAACTTGTAAGAATACATCGTTATTGAGTCGCTTGAGACTCCGTACTATTGGTGTTGTGATGGACACTTTATGAAATCTTTAATTTTTAAAGATACCAGGAGGTAATATTATGAAAAAGCTAAGAAAAAAAATGTTCAGTATAATTGAAATAGCCTTGGCTATTGGTATACTGGCTATAGGAATGGTTGCTATTATGGCAGTTTTTCCTGTTGCACTTAAAGAAGACAATGAATCTGTAGTCCAAAAATATTCCCCAATAATATCAGAAAGCGTATTTGCTTATATTGCTCAAGTCAGTAAACATGAATCTGACTGGTCGGCTTCAGGTATAATTTACGATCTTCCCAGCGCAAAACCTATAAGGGACGCAGACAGCACAATTAGTTCTAGTAATTTGGAAGCCACCGACGTAGAAAATATTTATGAAGTGGATAATGCGGAAGGGGAACATATATCGGGTGTATATGCAGCAACAATAAAAAGTGGCGATCATACAGATATAGCGGGTGAAGTTTTAATATGGAAAAGCAATCTCAAAAAAGTTTATTTTGGTGGCAGCAATGTCTTAGATGAGCAGGCAAATGCATTTGATAATTCCGCCGTAGCAATAAACCTTGAAATTAGCTTTCCAATGGAAAAGCCATATTCACAGCGTGTTAAAAATACCTATTATCTTGAGTTATTTAATTATGATGTGACCAAAAATAACCCTCCGGAAGATGTAGAAGAAGGACCTATATTCGAAGAAAATGATGGAGTGGTGGAACTGCCAGCAGCAAAAGTAATATCCCTTAAAGTCCTTGGTTCAGAATTTAGTGGGAGAAGGGGATATCCTGTTAATGTTAATGTATCTGTAAATATTACATATGCTGATAATACTTCAAAAGACATAAGTGTTTTTTCACCTGCTGGACAAAATGATGTTTGGTCAAAAAGCGTGTCTGCCGGGACTACATTTACAATAAGTGCTGATTTTAATGAAGTTGGTGGTTATGGTGAAAGGACCTGGACATCTACAAATACAAAACAGGTAATTAGCTTAGCTGACGGAGACGTACCTGCACCTTATAAATCGTTTGGGAACCAGCCGCCCGTAGAAGATTTTTTAGAGGCATATATTGACACCCAAACAAAACAAATGATTCTTGAAGAAAACCAAATTATATATCTTTTTGAGTTAGGAAGAACAAATACAAATGACCCCGGATTTGATTTACAGGATTTAGTTGTTCTTGCTACATTTCTTCCAGAAGAGACTGCAGAGCGCATAGAATTAGCTGCGGAACTTGCGACAGCACAGGAGTCCTATAATGCAGCTGAAGCTCTGGTTAATGCAGCCGAAGTAACACTGGATGATGCAGTTAGTTATTATAACAGCAAACGAAATGACTATAATAATAAAGTAAGCATATACAATTACTGGGAACGTAAATATAATAGACGTCGTACTTCCTACCGACTTAGGAAGCGTAATCAGGCTCAAACTGCTATGAACTCAGCTGAAACAGTTAAAAATACAGCTGCTTCAGCTCAAACAGCAGCTCAGGTTACTTTAGAGCAGACTCAATCTAACTTGAGTGCAGCGCAAACAGAATTAGATGCAGCTCAAGTAGCCTATAACGCTGCTAAGTAAAGTTAGTTTTAATTATATAAAGTTTATGTGTAGCCCTGCTCTGGATTGAGTTGCAATTTAGCGCAGGGTTTTAACTTTTATATGAGAAAAATGGAACAATGAAAAAACTTAAGATAAAAACTAGATATAAGTTTACACTATTAGAGCTCATCGTAAGCCTTGCCTTATTTAGCATTGTAGTAGTCGTGCTAACTAAGCTTTGCAACTCAGCCCTAAATGTGATTGAATCGTCAAGAGAAAGTAGCATGGTTTTTCAAAATGCAACTTCGGCGCTTGATGTAATATCAGCAGACCTGCAAAGTGCATATTTTATGGTAGATGGCAATATTCCTTTCTGGCACTGGGAACCGCCGGATCCTACAAGTCCTCCTGTTGCTTGGGGAAGCTATGGAAATGAACTTTTGGCTTTTGTTTCTGCCACAATGTTACCACCAAATGATAACTGTACTTCTAGGTTATGTGAAGTAAAATATCAAAAATATTATTCAACAATTCGCTCTGATGATTTGGATGGCTGGCTACTTAGAAGCGTAACCGGAAATAAAAATATAGATTCAACAGATAATTTAAAAAGAAATTTTTTGAATAATATGCAAGTGGGATTTTCTACAACAACCGTTGATGGAGCCCCGGTAGCTGCATTTACAGCTGACTCTAGTTCAAGCGAAAGCTACCAAAAACTCATTCCATATGTAACAAAACTGACATTTGCATGTTACGATCAAATTGGTAGTGAAATTACTGCTGAAAACGACATAACAACAGTCGAAAAGACTCAGTCAGCTGGCAGCTTCCCTTTTACAGTAAAAGTTGAATTAGTGTTAATGGATAAGAATTCGTGGAACAAATGGGTTTCTTTAAGTGGAAATGTAAATCCATATAAAGAGGATAGCGATAATGAATCTTTGGATGAATCCGCACAATCTCAAGCGTATAAATTTAGAAAAAAACATGAAAGAGCTTTTATAAAATTTGTACATATTGGTGATAGAGGGCAGTATGAGTAATAACTATAAAATAGTTTTTAGAGGTGTAATGGATGGCGAAAAGGACGCTTAAAATCATGAATGAGCCAGAAAAGAAAAAAAATATAACTGAAAACGAAAATGGCATGGCGATAGTATTTACTATTGGCATGATAACCCTTTTTCTTTTGCTAGCACTTGCATTTATCACTACATCTATTGTGGGAAAAAAAGCAGCTCAAAACTATAACTCTCTGCAAATAGCCAGAATGGTTGTGCAGTCAGGGGTTCATAGAGCAATGGCAACTTTGGATTTTTATGCTACCGACAAAACAGAAAATCTTAGCAATGTATATAGCTATAATGCTAACGGGGATCACGATGGACTGGAAGAACTGCTTGAAACTCAAGTTGATGGAATCACCTATTATTCTTCTGGAGATTATGTTCTGGCAAATGGTCCTCATTGGCAGTATTTACCTGAGGATCATGGTGCTGATACTCCTATAGTCTCCAGGCTTGCCTATATGGTTATTTCAGACCTTGGTAAACTGGATATTTCTGCATGTCTCGATTCAGGTGTGAACGCATCTCTTTTGAAGAATCTAGACCTATACAAAAATAAATCTGTTACGGAATCAAATAGCGCAAACGCAATAGATGGTGTAGAGTGCACTTCTATTTATGTATCTTACAACTCTGCTAGAGAGCCTTATGGAAAGCCTGTTGTTGGACGGCCGGGAAGAAGAATGAATGAGTTATTTTTAAGATGTATTAATGATGATCATTCCTGGTTTACAGATAATGATGCAAAAAAAATATCTCCAAAGATTGCTAATCCAAATGGGACACTCGAGCCAACCGGTTCAAGATGGCCGGATTTTGATACTATATTTGATGAATTAACTATAAATAATGACGACATAAAAGATTCCTTTAAAACTTTTTTCGTAGTAGACAATCTTGCTGATGCTGAAG
>CAZVCD010000156.1:0-1908 GCA_964625675.1 uncultured Victivallales bacterium
TTTGGTGTAGGAAGTCCCATTTCAGTTAATCTGGAACCATCAGTGCCACCTCTTATAGGTTCCCATTCCGGTTTAACTCCTGTCATTTCTGCTGCTTTCCATAGGAAATCAAGTACTTTTGGTTTTTCTTCAAGCTTATCTAACATGTTACGGTATGATTCAGTGACGGTAAGAGAAATTTGAGCTTTTGGATATTGTTTTTGTACTTTGTTTATAATTTTCTTCAGGATATTTTTCTGTTTTTTTAAACCATCTGTTTTGAAATCACGCAGCAATAAACTCAGCTTTGAACTTTCTACACTTCCGTCCAGTTGATGAGGATGAATAAACGGTTCGTAGCCTTCTGTAGTTTCAGGTGTCATATCTTTTGGTAGTTCAGTTATAATTTCCGCCATAGCTTTAATAGAATTTACCATAGCGTCTTTTGCTGAACCAGGATGGATATCACGTCCTTTTATCTCTATAACTGCCGAGTCTGCAGAAAAGGTTTCCTTATTTAGGTTTCCCGGCATACTTCCGTCAAGTGTATAAGCAAAATCAGCTCCGAATTTTTCAATGTCAAAATATTTAACGCCCTGTCCTACTTCCTCATCAGGGGTAAATGCAATTTTTATATCTCCATGCTGGATATTCGGGTTTTGGATAAAATAGTTTACTGCAGTCATTATGGCGGCAACGCCTGCCTTATCATCTGCTCCAAGCAAAGTTGTACCATCAGTAGTGACGAGTGTGTGGCCTATGCATTTCTTTAAGTCTGGATTATCAGCTTCAGTTATTGTAGCATCAGGATTACCTGGCAGTTTAATATCTCCACCCTGGTAGTTTTCTATAAGTTGCGGTTTAATATTTGCTCCTGAAAGGTTTGGAGCAGTATCCATGTGTGCCATAAAAGCAACTACGGGTGTTTTTTTATCTGTTAGATTTGATTTTATTGTAGCCGTTACATAGCAGTTAGAGTCAATGCTGGCATCTCCCAGTCCTAATTCTTTAAGTTCGTCCAGCAGCAGGTTTGCAAGAACAAACTGTTTTTCAGTACTTGGATAAGTGGTTGATTCTTCCGATGATTGTGTGTCTATTTTAATGTATTTTAAAAAACGTTCCAATGCTTTTTTCTTCATTTTGTAATTTCCCCTTTTATTTTGTAATTCTTCTCGTTGGTTTGAGATGTGAGTAGCTTTCGACGTTTATATTCCTTTGGAGGTACCGCTAAAAGGTAATAAAGTAGGTTATGTGCAAAACCGTTGCCGGCAGTAATGCCCATATGAGCAGCTCTTAAATGAATAACTGCATCCCAATTGATAGGCGATACTACAAATGGTTTCCATTTTTCTTTATCTGATTCATCCATACGTGCACTTGCAGTTAGTACTTTACCGTCGCCAGCACCGTATCCTGATACATTGATCTTTCCGGTTTTTCTATCTACAGTTGCGGTTTTTCTTGTTTTAACTGCGTCACCTAAGAATAGATATTCTGATATATTACCGGGTTTGCAATTACTGGGGTTATAGTGAACCCGCATTGCTTCTGTAAATTGTTTAGCTCTTTTTAGGCATTTTGTTAAATGGTCAATAGCAATTTTACGTCTTTCTGTTTTTTGGGATATATCAGGCATAAGTATTTTTAAGTATTTATCCTGCTTGGGATTTACAATACCCCATTCCATGTCTATCCAAACCTGAGGGTTATATATATCTACTGGCTCCCCCTCAGGATCATCAGAATATACTAATTGCCTGTTTTCAATTAAAGGCATCATTTGATAGTATGAGTGAAATGTTCCTATGACGGCAGGAGGATAGAATGGTGCATGATTAGCTATTTGTAAGCCGTTTATCATTTCCAAACACGTGTCAAGATAACCTGCATTTGGTGTTCCTATAATGAAAAGCTTATCCATATATTTGC
>CAZVCD010000156.1:2008-6593 GCA_964625675.1 uncultured Victivallales bacterium
ACAGTTCGAAAAAATAACTGTTTTGATTATTATATATATTCTAGGGATTTGTTTTTAATGTTAATGATAGGCCATAATATCATATTTTTCACTAATAGAAAAAAACAAAACAAATTCAATCTAACTATTATTTTATTTTTTTACACCCAAAACAATTTATATATATATTAATTAATTTTTACTAGAGGAGAAAAGTGTGAGAAGTATAATGTGTGTATTACTGGCCGGTTTGATTTTTATTCCTGGATTATTTGCTGATGATGGTGAATACGATATGCCTGATTTAGAACAACTTGCTCAAAAAAGCAAAGTGGAATCAACGATAATCAAACCAGCAAATGATGTTAAAGTTTCTGTTAATGTTCAAAAAATTATTATAGAGTGTAATGATTTGAAGAGTAAGTTAAAACTTGCTACAGGTAGTTTGTCGAAAGCGTACGAAACAAATAATCCTAAAGAGATAAGGAAACAGGAATTTAATGTTTGGTACTTAAAAGAAAAGATAGCTATTGTAGAAAAAAATAAGGATTTTTCCTATTTGCTTGATGAACTTAAGAAGATGAGTAGTGAATATCCTAATTCCTTAGAATTAAATAGCTTAGCTTTGAAAACCAAAAAAGAAATTGCCGAATATATCCAAAATGCAAATAAAATAATAGAACTTGAATCAAAACAGAGACAGTTGTATGAAACACTTAGTAAAGCACAGAAAATAGGTTTGATAATGCACCAGAAAAGCCGACTCAAAAAGTTGCAGGATGAGTATAATAATAGCTGAGTTAATTTACAAATCTAAATGAGGTTAATGTCATATGTCATCTGATTTTTTAATCAATCATATTGAATGGGCTGCCGGCAATGCGCATATATGGGGATTTTTAATAGTTTTTGTTTTAATGACTATAGAAAGTTCTTTTATTCCGTTTCCTAGCGAAGTAATTATGATACCTGCCGGGTTTCTAGCTTTTAGGGGGGCTTTGTCTTTCGGTGACCCGATATTGGATTTATGCACGGTGATAGTTTTCGGTGTACTTGGTTCATTGCTAGGAGCTTTTATAAATTATTATTTGGCCTTGTTTTTGGGACGACCTTTTCTTTATCGCTGGGGGAAATATTTTTTTATCAAACCTAATACTCTTGAAAGATCAGAAGAGATATTTCGGGAATACGGCGATGCGGCTACATTTGTGTGTAGACTCTTACCTGCAATAAGACAGCTGATATCTATTCCCGCCGGTATTTCCAGAATGTCTTTGTGGCGTTTTGCTTTTTTCACAGCTCTTGGTGCGGGGATATGGTCGGCAATACTGGCTTTTATAGGATATTATCTTGGCAGTATTTCAAAAAGCATGACATATGCAGATCTTGTGCATAAGGGAAAAGACATGTTGATGAATAATTATGGATGGATTATTCTTTTCGTCGTTATTTTTATGGCAGTGTATTTTGTTATACATCACAGGGTAATGAAGTCAAATAAGGCTGCCTGAAGTCAGAGGTCAGAGGTCAGAGGTCAGAGGTCAGAGGTCGGAGGTCGGAGGTCGGAAGGCAGAGGTCGGAAGGCATAGAGAAAGATGTATAATATGATAATTAATTCAGCAAAAGAACTTAGAGTGTATCAAAAAGCGTATAATTTGGCTATGAATATATTCAATATTAGTAAAGCATGGCCAAAATCAGAAAAATATTCATTAACAGATCAAATTCGTAGATCTTCTAGATCCGTTTGCACTAACCTGAGAGAAGCTTGGTCTAAACGAAGATATAATGCTCACTTTATTTCTAAATTGACAGATTCTGATGGAGAAAATAGTGAAACTAATACTTGGTTGGACTTTGCTAAAGATTGCGGATATCTTCACGTAGAAATTCATGGTTCTTTGATAAAAGAAACTGAAGAAATTGGAGCTATGATTGGAACTATGATTAGAAAACCTGAAGGGTTTATTATTAAATGATTTCAATTTGCTGGTGTTGGGACCTCTGATTGCTGATTTCAGATCTCTGACTTCTGAACTTTAAGGTATTGAACTAATGACTGATAAAATATATAAACCTGATGAACTGATAGTGAATGCAGATGATGCCGGTATTCGTATTCGCCTTGATCTTTTTATGTCTACTAAAATTCCGGACTATTCCAGAACTTACTTCCAGAAGCTTATAAAAAACGGTAATGTCTATTTAAACGGGGTGGTAAATAAAACTCCCAAGACAACTGTTTCTCCTGATATGAAAATAAATATTGACTGGCCTGTAGAACGGAATTGTGAGATACCGCAAGGTGAAGAATTTTGTTACACAGTGTTATTCGAAGATAATGATGTAATTGTAATAGATAAACCTCCAGGGGTAGTAGTTCACCCTGCCGCAGGAAACTGGGATGGAACTGTAGTAAATGCTTTAATTGGCAGGGATAATGATTTTATTAATAAATTCGCAGGTGAAGCTGACAAGCTTACTATGCAGAGACCTGGTATTGTTCACCGGTTAGATAAAGATACTTCCGGTTGTTTGGTTATTGCTAAAAATATTTTGAGTAGACAGCGTCTTTCTGCTAGTTTTGCCTCCAGAGATGTAAAAAAGACATATTCTGCGTTATCGTTCGGTGTTCCTGGAAAACATCGTGGTGAAATAAAAACCCTTATAGGAAGACATCCTGTAAATAGAAAAAAAATGGCTGTAGTCCAGAAAAATGGTAAAGAGGCGATAACGCTGTACAATGTTGAAAAAACCGGAATGATAGACGGGGTGACTGTATCATTATTAGACGTTAATATTTTGACAGGTAGGACTCATCAGATAAGAGTTCATCTTGCTTATTTAAAGCTGCCGGTACTGGGCGATAATGTTTATGGTAGGCCTCATAAACTAATTGTGCCACGTCAAATGCTTCATGCGAGGAAGATAGAGTTCCCTCATCCAATGACTGGTGATGTAGTTTCTGTAGTCAGTCCATATCCGGAAGATTTTCAATCTTACTTAAAACAATTTTAGCAGCAACTGAATTTTTTGCTTACACTGATTTTGCGGGTATTTTGTCCCGTTCTTTCAATATCGATAAAGATAGCATCCGAGGCAAACAGTTCGAGGATTCTTTCCGGCCATTCGATTAGAATTATTGCATTTGAGTCACTTAAATATTCATCTATACCAAAAGCAAGCGCAGACTCGACATTTGTAATTCTATATAAATCTAGGTGGTATAACCATTGGTTATTGCCGGCATAGTATTCTTTAATTAGAGTAAAAGTCGGACTGGAAACAATGTCGTCTATGTCTAGACCTCTTGCAAATCCACGGGCAAAAACTGTTTTGCCGGATCCTAAATTCCCCCTTAATCCTATACAGTTTCCAAAGGGGATCTTCTTAGCTATTTTAGATGCTATATTTTCAGTTTCTTCTTCAGAGTTACTAATATAAATAGTATTTGTCAAAATATTCTCCCTAAGTTGCGGGATTAGAACCTTTCTAAATAAACAACTTAAACCTAAGTCTAAATTCTAAAAATCTTATATGTATTAAAATTGGCGGATTAATATAATCAAAGATGGAAAAAAAACAATTTAAATTTGTATCATTTATTCTTCATATGGGATATAATAATTAATAATTGAGAATTAATAATTGAGAATTACCTGGCAGGCGATTAACGAATAATGCAGATTTTAAAAAAACATCAACTAATATCCTCTTTTTTACTTTTGGTACTGGCTGTTTATGTCGGCCTTAGTTTTGGGAGTTTTTCTATAAATATAGCTAATACTGCTAACTATAACGGAATTTATAAGCAGATAATCATTCTGCGTGTTTATCGTGTATTGACGGCGTTTATAGTCGGCGGAGCCTTAGCTGTGGCGGGAACAGCATATCAGGCTGTTCTTAGGAATCCTTTGGCTGAACCATTTATTCTCGGTATTAGCGGAGGAGCGAGTATAGGGGCTGCTGTAGCAATAGTTTCCGGTGCTGTAGCTTTAAGCTACTTTAGCCTTCCTTTGTTTGCCTTTGTAGGTGCAATTACAGTTCTTAGTATAGTTCTTATTTTATCTCGGGGGAAGGGGGTAGAATATTCTAATAATGTAATGCTGAGTGGTATTATAGTCGGAACATTGTGTTCAAGCATATTAATGTTTATTATAAGTACGCTTGGCGAAAGTGAATTAAACAGTATTACTTGGTGGATGCTGGGAAACCTTCAGCCTGGAAATACAGGACTTTTGATTGTCGTAAGTGTAATTGTAGTGTTGGGAACATTGGTGCTTTTTCTGTTTGGAAGAAGCATAAACGTAATTTCGATGGGCGAAGAAATGGCATATTATTTGGGTATGTCCCCGTTCTGGCTTGCCATTATCGTGCTCAGTATTGCATCTCTATTGACCGCTGCAGTTGTTTCGCTGTCAGGTATTATTGGATTTGTAGGGCTTGTCATACCCCATATCCTTCGGCGCTTTTTTGGTACAGATCACAGGAAACTTTTCCCATTAGTTTTTATTTACGGAGGTATTTTTATAATACTTTGCGATACATTTGCCAGAACAGTTATGTCTCCGCAGGTGATACCTGTAGGTGTTGTTACCGCATTGGT
>CAZVCD010000157.1:0-6585 GCA_964625675.1 uncultured Victivallales bacterium
GCCTGTCCCGCTACTAAGCGGGATCCCGTCACTCCCGCCATTTTTTTGCCCAAATCATGCCCTCCTTTTCCTTAATTTAGCCTCAAATATTAAGTTTTTTGTTCAATATCTTTTATACTGCTTAATTGTACATTTAATAAAATAATTTCAATTCTGTTGTAAATTTCAACCCCTTGCCTTATAATGATTTTATCTTTACATTTAACAAAATTAAGATGTATTGATAGCAATATATGCTCTGTGCTGATCAAAATCAGGATAATATTGTCATTTTAAACAATAAATGCAGAAAAGGATAATATTCATGCAAAAAATTATTATTTTACTTGTTCTTCTTGTAGCTGGAAATATATCACTCAACGCAACATACGTAGGCACTACCAATGATGAAGTACGGAAAATTGCTATTCCAATTGGTGAAAAACTTTTTAGCTATAAGAACAATAATGATTATACTAATTACATACAATTATTTTCAGAAGATACTCGAAAACATATTACAAAAAAAGTTTTTGATCAGTCTGTAGCAAACTTTACTAAACGTTTCGGAAAAATTACTTCCTATGAATATATTGGTCATTTGAATCAAGATGACATGACTGCTTCTCTATGGAAAGTTAAGTGTAAAAAAACAAAAAAAGTTTTTTTGATGACAATATTACTCTCAAAACAAAAAAATGGTGAAAACAAGGCTATTGACTTATTTTATAAATAGTTTGAATATAAAATTTAATTAGATGCACTATAATGATTTTATAGACATTAAAATCTGCAAAGCTTTATACTGATTACATGATTGTGAGTTATTTAATTTACATTAACAAAGTTTCTCTTTCACCCAGACACCAAAGAAAATTAATATGAAGAAGATAAGTCTATCAAATAAAGTTATTATTGGATTGATTGCCGGTGTTTTATGTGGACTTTTCTTTGGAGATATGTGTGCTTACCTAAAACCTTTTGGTGATGTATTTATCAAAATTATGCAGATAACTATTATCCCCTATATTGTTGTTTCATTGTTACATGGAATCGGAGGGCTGACAAAAGAACAGGCAAAAGCTATAGCTATAAAAGGCAGTTTAGTACTTATCTCGTTTTGGATTATTTCAATTGTTCTATTTTTTGCTATGCAGCTTACTTTTCCCGCAATAGAGTCTGCATCTTTTTACGGTTCTACTACTCAAAATGCTCATTCCACAAATTATATGGATTTATTTATACCATCAAATCCTTTTGCCTCTTTATCTAATAGTTCTATTCCTGCAATTGTACTTTTTTGTGTATTGCTTGGAATAGCATTTATTAATATTAAATCAAAAGAGAAGATTCATCTTATAAATTTTATGGGTCTTTTATGTAAAAGTGTTGAGCGTATCACTAAAATGCTGATTACTTTAGTACCATATGGTACATTCGTGCTTACAGCATATACCGCAGGCACTATAACTGTTCACAGTTTGGAAGTATTAGCAATATATATAATTGGGTACATAATATGTTCACTCTTTATTGTTATTTTAGTAATTCCACTGGTTATTTCCTGTATTACAAGGTTTACATATTATGATATCCTTTCAGAAACAAAAGGTATTCTCATTTTTACTTTTGTAACTGGAAATTTATTTATTACTCTTCCCTTAATAGTAGAGAGTGTAAAAGATATTTACGTAAAACATAATAATCAGGACGAGTATGTTGATGCTCAAATTAAATCATTAATTCCTATTTATTACACCTTTCCTGGAATTGGAAAGGTTTCTGTAATGTTTTTCATTCTTTTTGTTGCTTGGTTTTATGATAATAGTTTAACTATTATTGAACAGATAAAGTTCGGTTCGGTAGGTCTTTTTTCTTTATTCGGCTCTCCATTTCTCGCACTTCCATTCCTTCTAGATTATTTAAAATTACCCAGTGACGCGTTTAACTTATATGTGGCTTCAGCCCAGATAATACGTAAATTTGGTATTATGTTAGACGTAATGGGGCTATTTTCGTGCACACTAATATGTTTAAGCCTCGATACAGGCTTATATAAACTGCGTAAACTAAAACTCCTGAAATCTATCATATTAATCAGTGTTACTTTTATTATTATATTATCAAGCCTGAATTTTTTTTTCAGCAAAACATTTTTGCACTTATACACAGGCGAAAAACAATTTCATAGTATGATTCTACCAAAAACTAATACAGGTCAAAATTATTCTGATCTAATTTCAGCAAAAGTTTATAATAAAATACCGGAGCATTTGTTAAACTCAAATGTTACTATTAGTAACAATGAAGATATATTGTCACAAATACAAAAAAGAAAAGTCTTACGGGTGGGATATAATACAGATTATATCCCATTTAATTTTTTAAATAAAAAAGGGGATCTTGTTGGATACAACATTCAAATGGCATACGAACTTGCAATATTTCTAAATTGTCCCAAAATTGAATTTATTCCAGTTCAATTAAATTCACTTGACAAATTACTAAATGACAGAATTTGTGATATAATTATGACTGCCGTCAGTATAACCCCCGAACGAATATCTAATATGATGTTTTCTTCTTCGTACATAATGCAAACTATTGCTTTAATTGTAAAAGACCATCGAAAAAAAGAATTTAGTAAACTGGAAGAGATCAAAAAAATCAAAGGCCTTAAAATTGCTTATCTACCAGGGGATGCTTTGGTTCCAATTGCTCATAGAATATTTCCGAATGCAGAGTTTATTGAAATCTATAATTTAGATACTTTTTTTGAAGAAGACATGGTAGATGCATATATAATAACAGCTGAGCAAGGCTTTGCATGGGTCCTTCTGTATCCTTATTATACCGTTTCAATGTTTAAACCTAATGATAACTTGACAATTCCTTTGGCATACCCTATTGCAAAACATGGCGGAGAATCATTCTGTTTGCTTTTAAATACCTGGATTGATATGAACAAAACAAATGGTTTATTGCGTAAATCTTATGAGTATTGGATTATGGGGGAAAAAGAACCGGACAGCCTGCCAAAACGCTGGTCAGTATTACGAAATATCTTGCACGTTGCACAATAAAAAGTACAGATGCAAACCTATATACTTTTAAAGTATCCATTGTAAATATTTCTATAACCATATATAATCTTACTAAATATTAACAATAGTTTTTTAACTATGAGGTAGAACAATGTTTAGTACAACTTTTTTATTTATTTTTACTGTTTCAATTTTCTTTTTATGCTCTTTGTTCATACTTGACTGGGCTAAAAAAAGGAAACAGGAAAAGATGGTAAAAATACCAATTACCACTAGATCACCAAAAAGATAACTTTATAATCGACAAAAAAATGATTATAAATAACTTTATTAACAGTTCCCTCCCACCTCCGGAGGGATTTTTATATTAGGCTTCTTTACAAAATTTTAATTGCCCATGCTGATAAAGCAAAACACCCTCGCTACAACAATCTCACGTTTCTACTAATTTTATGTATTCTCACTAAGCGCCTGTTGAAAAATTTGTAATTTGTTATAAAATGAATATTAGTCGTCGTTTTTTTTGGAGTTATTTATTGTCAGGGGGGTTTTAACCTTTTTCCAATGAATAATTACAGTAATTTATATAAAAGAACTAACGGAGGTTAGAAATGGGCAAGAAAGTTACTATAACAGGTAATACTGCCGCTTCTCATGTAGCTTACGCTTTCAGTGAAGTAGCAGCAATTTATCCTATTACGCCATCATCAGACATGGGAGAAATGGCTGATGCATGGGCAAGCCAAGGATTAAAGAACATTTTCGGAACAACTGTTGACGTTATTGAAATGCAGTCAGAGGCAGGAGCAGCAGGAGCTGTTCATGGATCTCTCAGCGCTGGTTCTTTAACTACCACTTATACAGCTTCCCAGGGACTTCTTTTGATGATCCCTAATATGCATAAGATTGCTGGTGAAATGCTTCCTACAGTTTTTCATGTTTCTGCTCGTTCCCTTGCTTGTCAGTCTCTTGCTATTTTTGGAGATCATTCTGATGTAATGAGCTGTAGAAATACTGGTTTTGCTATGGTGGCAGCAGGTTCAATTCAGGAAGAAATGGATCTAGCAGTAGTTAGCCATCTCTCTACTCTTAAATCACAGGTTCCTTTCCTTTCTTTCTTTGACGGATTCCGTACTTCACACGAAATACAGAAAGTTGAAGAAATATCATTTGACACTATTGCTGAATTACTTGAACCTAAGTATGTACAAAGATTCCGTGACAGAGCTATGCGTCCTGAAAAACCTGTAGTAAAAGTTGCAGCACAGAATCCTGATGTATATTTCCAGGGACGTGAAACTGTTAATAAGTATTATGATGCTACACCTGGTATTGTTCAGGATTATATGGACAAACTCGCGAAGAAAATTGGTCGTCATTATCACCTGTTTGATTATGTCGGTTCACCTGATGCTGAAAAAATTATCATTGCAATGGGATCAGGTACAGATACAATTGATGAAGCAGTTGAATATCTTGTTGCTAATGGAGAAAAAGTTGGGGCTATTAAAGTTAGACTTTATCGTCCATTCTCAGTTAAAGCCTTTATAGACGCTGTTCCTGCTTCGGTTAAAAAAATAGCTGTTCTTGACAGGACTAAAGAGCCAGGCGCAATCGGCGAACCTCTTTATATGGATATTGCAACAGCATTATCACATAAAGATATCAAAGTAATCGGCGGACGTTACGGTCTCTCAAGTAAAGAGTTTACTCCTTCTATGGTTAAAGCCGTATTTGATCATCTTGACGGTGCAGCTTTTCATAGCTTTACTGTTGGAATTACAGACGATGTTTCCAATCTCTCTATTCCTGTAAATGATCTGATTAACACAGAACATCCTGATACTATCGGCTGTATGTTCTGGGGGTTAGGATCTGACGGTACAGTTGGAGCAAACAAAAACTCTATTAAGATAATCGGTGACAATACTGATATGTATGCTCAGGGTTATTTTGTTTATGACTCTAAGAAATCTTATGGTATTACAGTATCTCATCTTCGTTTTGGAAAAGAAAAAATTAGAAGTCCTTATTTAGTGACTCATCCTAATTTTGTTGCATGTCATAATGCTGCTTATATTGGCCGCTATGATATGCTTGCCGGCATCAAAGAAGGTGGAACATTCCTGCTTAACTCAGAAATAGACAGCTCAGAAGTCTTTGAGCACTTAACTAAAGACATGCAGGAAACTATCATCAAGAAGAAAATTAAATTCTACAATATTGATGCAAAAAAAATCGCTGAAGCCGCTGGTTTAGGCGAAAGAGTTAACACTGTTATGCAAGCTGCTTTCTTTAAAATTTCAGGTATTTTACCAGAAAAAGAAGCAATTGATCTTATTAAGAAATCAATTAAAAAAGCTTATAGCAGAAAAGGTGAAGATATTATAAACATGAACTGTGCTGCTGTTGATAAATCATCCGATGCTTTAACACAGGTTCAGGTTCCTGCTACGATTACTAAATCTTTTAAAGCTCCTAAGCTTATTCCTGATGATGCCTCTGCATTTGCAAGAGAAGTTATCAAGCCTACAATTCATTTAAAAGGCGATGATATTCCTGTTTCAAAAATGTCATTTGACGGTACAGTGCCAACCGCTACTTCAAAACTTGAAAAACGCGGAATCGGCCCACGTATTCCAAAATGGATTTCAGAAACATGTATTCAGTGTAATCAATGCGTAAACTCCTGTCCACATGCTGCAATAAGAGCTAAACAGATTGCTCCGGCAGATCTGAAAGGAGCTCCTACTTCATTCACTACTCTCAAGTCAAAAACTAAAAACGATAAAGACCTAGCTTACAAAGTACAGGTTTATGTTGATGACTGTACAGGTTGTGGTGTTTGTGTAAATACATGTCCTGTAAAATCTAAAGCATTAGAATTCAGTACTATTGAAGCTGAAAAAGCTGCCGGAGAAAAAGAAAACTACATATTCTTTAACGAACTTCCAGAAAATGTAATGGATGGTGTTGATGAAAATTCACTTAAGGGTGCAATGTTCAAACAGCCTCTATTTGAATTCTCAGGTGCATGTGCCGGTTGTGGTGAAACTCCATACGTTAGAATTATGTCTCAGCTTTACGGAAATCGTATGATTGCTGCTAATGCTACAGGCTGTTCTTCTATTTATGGTGGAACATTCCCGACAATACCTTATTGTCAGGATGCTAAAGGCCATGGTCCAGCATGGGCAAACTCACTGTTTGAAGACAATGCTGAATATGGATTCGGAATGCGTCTTGCTATTGATAGTAACCGTGCACAGTTAAAAATGAATGTTGAAAAACTTCTTGCTTGCAAGATTCAAAATCAAGCTTTAGCATCAGCTCTTAAAGATTGTATGGCTCTCTGGGATGACGTTAGCGACAAAGCTATCAACGCTCAGGAAAAAGTCAAAGAACAACTTGCAGCTGCAATGGAATCATGTAAATGTGACTGCAAAGCAGAGCTTGAAAAAATCCATGAGCTCCAGGACTACTTCGTAGACAAGAGCATTTGGATTATCGGTGGTGATGGCTGGGCCAATGATATTGGTTATGGCGGTCTTGACCATGTTGT
>CAZVCD010000158.1:0-1583 GCA_964625675.1 uncultured Victivallales bacterium
GCAATCATGGTCGTTGTCATTATCATGATCGAAGCATAGGCAATCAATATTACATCGGCAGGTAGGGACGGCTCTCCGAGCTGTCAATCTTTTGACTTTATTCTGGCTGAGTTTTAGCAATGGCTGGTTAAAAATTTATTAAATTGGTTCGCAAATTCATGTGCATCTTTTTGATTAAAAGGAGCTGGACCTTTGGTAGGTTCACCGCTATCACGTATTTCCTGCATTAAATTGCGCATTGCCAGGTATTGTTTAATATTACACTCTGTATAGAGTGCACCACGATGATTTATAGCGTGAGCCTTTTTCGTTATGACACGATCTGCTAATGGAATATCTGCAGTAACTACGAGATCACCTTCTTCAACCATCTCTACAATACGGTCATCCGCTTCATCAGGTCCGGAGCTAACTTTAATATAGGTAATATTATCTGATTCACCAATATTAATACGTTTGTTCGCTATTATAAATGTAGGTATTGAAAGTCGTTCAACGGCACGAAGCAAAATAGGCTGAAGCAGTTTAGGAAAAGCGTCACCGTCAATATATAGTTTCATTCGCATATTTCTTTGACCCGTCCTACAGCACCACTGGTTAATCGTACTTTTATGCCATGAGTATGCGAAGGAGACTTCGTCAGAATATCCTTTACCACTCCTTCGGTTAACCTGCCGCTTCTTTGATCCTGCTTCAGAACGATCTTAACATTAAGGCCCTGTTTTATATTAATCCTTTTTTGTCCATCCATGACTCTTATAAACTCCAAACTTATTTTAGATAAAATTAGAAAAACAACCTGGTACGACTGTTTCAAACAACATTTCTTCATTAGTAAATGGATGTTTAAACTTAATAGACCACGCATGCAAAGCTAAACGAACCTTAACTTTACTGGTATTCTCTCTTCCATATTTCTCATCACCGACAACCGGATACCCCTTCTCAGATAACTGAACGCGGATCTGATTTTTTTTACCTGTCAATAGTTCTATTTCTAATAGGCTGGTATTCTTTGCTTCTTTTAGTACTTTGTATTTAGTTTTGGCTAGATCTCCTTTTTCTGAATCATCCACAGATCGCACTTTGTAATCTGCATCTTCAGTAAGATAAGACTCTATAATGCCGGTTTTCTCTGGCAACTTACCATGAACAAGAGCTAAATATTTTTTTTCTATATTGGGCCACTGTGTTGCAAATTTTTCACGTATTTCATAACTTTTTGCAAAGATCATAACACCGGAAGTCTCACGATCGAGTCTATGAACAACAAATAGTCTAATCTTTGTCTTTGCATAACCTTTTCTGATATAAGTTGTCAGCAGGGAATAAGCTGTTTTATCTTTTTCATAATTAGCTTTGACACTCAATAGTCCCGAACTCTTATCTATCACAATTATATCCCGATCCTCATAAAGGATTTTTATACCTGCGGGGACATATCTAGTTCTAATTTTTATTTTTGATTTAATCATATTTCTTTCCTATACCGAAGGTATTTTTATTTTTTGCTTATCATCCGCCGTCGCTCTACTGGGCAGGCCAAATTTTAATTTCCCAATCATCATCCAATTTAGTGATTT
>CAZVCD010000158.1:1683-6556 GCA_964625675.1 uncultured Victivallales bacterium
AATCATCAGATCACCCAATCACCAGATATATTTACTGTCTGAACAATCTCGTCATTTCTGGTATGTCAACAGTTTTATAGTTTGATCTGATTGGATTTATATCCAATCCTCCCCTTCTCGTGTACCTAGTATAAACAGTTAGTTTTTCCGGTGCACATCTGTTCATTATATCTGTAAATATCTGTTCGGTGCAATGTTCGTGAAACCCGTTGTGATTGCGGAAGGAAACAATATACTTCAATAGACCTTCATTACTAATCTGTCGGCCTTTATATTTAATTAATACAGTACCCCAGTCAGGTTGTCCTGTCACTGGGCAGTTGGTTTTTAATAAGTTGGAATGAACTGTTTCCTCTACTTTACCTTCAGTGCCATCAATGCATAAAAAATCCGGGTTGATAGAATAAGTATTGCAGTTAATATTCAGTTCGTCCAGACAAATACCATCTAATATATTTATTGTTAAACCGGCAATATCATTTTCCACATACATTTCAACTTCAACATTAGAACCAGTAGAATCAGTAATATCTTTTTGGAGAATATCTCTCACTACATCACAGGAACTAAATTTAGAGCCGTTAAATGAATTCAGATACAGCTTAAAAGATTTTGATTCAATAAGATTGTCTGAATCACATGGTATGATAAATCTGCAAAGAGCTATTTCGGGTTTACCATTTTCATTCAGCCATGAAAGTTCAAATGCATTCCAAATATCATAACCGCAAAAAGGAAGATTACCCGTCTCAACCCCTATTTCAGTTCTATTTAACTGTCTGTCTATAGGAAACAGCAACGATTTATCATATTTATCTATGTAGCTGGAAATTTTACCTAGTGGCGATGTTTTCAAATTTTTCTCCTTAAATTTTTTCACCATCTAAAATGGTAAATTCTTATATATATAAAATATCATAACACCCTCGCAAATAAAACCATCTATGTAATAAAAGATTAAATGAAAGAGTGTTTTTATGAAAGAACAGTTTTTTACTGATACTTGAGGTGTTTTTGATTTATATTTATCGCATTGGCTATAAAACTTTGCTATATTTTTTATCTTAATTATTTTTATTAAGTTTCTCCAACACTAAAGTTTCCACCTTCGCTTCCTTAGAAATTTTCTCCTTTTCTCTATTAGGCTATGGCAAATAAAATGATAAACAACTCGGAGAATAAATATAAAAAATCATTTAACATTGGATATAACAACGAACAATTAGTATCCTAACTTTATCGTGAAGTAACTACTAAATATATTTTGTTAAATCGACTTTCTATATTGACATCACTGAGACCGCAGGCTATAACACATCATATATTATCCTAAATAACGCAATTTATTAAAAAGAAGTATTTATGAAAAAGATATTGAGTGCAGTTGTGTTGATTTTAGCTATGTTAACCTTGTCGAGTTGTGACACAATACCGTTATGGGGTAACGACAATTACGTGAACAGAGATGCTGCTGTAAAAAATTCAACTCAAGCAGAGTTAAAGGCTGATTCAACTAACAGCCCGCAGAACAATGAATAATTAGGTTTTAGGGGTTAGGTTTTAGGGATTAGGGAAAAAATAATTAAGATTTAAGAATTTCCTCAAAACCTAAAACAATTAACAATTTCTCCCCTCCCCCCAAGTTAGACTTTAGATTTCAGAAGTTAGAATTTAGCTTGCCACGGCGTTTTATCTCGGCGTAGCAATTAGTGCGAAGACGGGATTTTAGAATTAAAAAATAAGAACAGAAAACTAGAAATTAGAAACTTCCCCTTCCCCAATTAGTAATTAAGAATTAGGGGTTAGGAAAAAAACATATACCTAAAACCTTAAATTTAATCGCCCGCCAAAGGTTTATCCGCCTTCGGAGGCCGGGTAAACCTTAGGCGATCCTAACCCCTAACCCCTAAATCCTAACCCCTAAACCCATTATCCATTAATGAATAGTAATGCCATATAATTAACTCCGATAAGAAACGATTTGAGGCTATGGCAAATTTTCGTTCTTAATCCTATAATTATTGTATAGTTTTGTATAAACAACATTAAATTAAAACTTTGGAAGATTTTAATATGGGTATTGAATTAGAAATATTTGATATTTTAACTCAAAAAAAATATAGAAAAGATAGGCCATATAAAAAAGATAAAATATTAGAAACTATATCCAAATTTACACTGGACTCCACTCCTATTAAAGTTGTTGGATATTGGGGTATTGGCCATAAAAAAAGTCCCAACTGGGCTGAAGATGCTACTTGTAACTTTCTATTAGAACTAAGAGATAAAATAACAAATGTATACCCACCAGGAATAAATTTTACTTTTATCCTTCCTATACCCTACGGTTACCTAAACAGAATTCCTGAGAATAAAATTTTATCTTATGCATATTCTATGAGGCAACTCTTTAAATCCATTCAGTTTGAATGCATTGAACTTTTACCTCTATGGAACAAGTATAATATCTCTTTAAATGAGATTGAAGATATTTTAGAGCAGAAAAGTGAAAATTGGTGGATGGACATTAAAAACAATAAGAAAATGGAATATAATGCAAAAAAAATAAATTATTTAGAAACACCTGAAATAGCTGCTCAAAAATTTTTTATTTTAAGGCAGTGTGAAAAAAGAATGTTAGAAAATGAATTCAGCTGTTCAATATTTATGTGTTTTTATGACTCAGGAAAAAGATATATTCTACCTGATATCCCCACACTATATTTCTATACTAGAAAAGGATGGTCTAATGCTCCATGGTTCGTATATACTTAAAGATTCCAATTAAAAATTAAGAGTTAGGGGTAACTTGATTACTTGACTACTTGACTACTTGATTACCTGATTACCTGATTACCTGATTACCTGATTACCTGATTACTTGATAACCTGACTAGCAGCTAAATATATTTTGTTAAATCGACTTTCTATATTGACATCACTGAGACCGCAGGCTATAACACATCATATATTATCCTAAATAACGCAATTTATTTAAAAGGAGTATTTATGAAAAAGATATTGAGTGCAGTTGTATTGATTTTAGCTATGTTAGCCTTGTCGAGTTGTGACACAATACCTCTGTGGGGTAACGACAATTACGTGGATAGAGATGCTGCTGTAAAAAATTCAACTCAAGCAGAGTTAAAGGTTGATTCAACTAACAGCCAGTAGAACAATGAATAATTAGGTTTTAGGGGTTAGGGTTTAGGGAAAAAATAATTAAAAATTAAAAATTAAAAATTATGAATTAAGAATTTTTCCTTCCCAGTAAACAGTAATCAGCCGTGCCAGGGCGTAGCCTGAAAGGCGAAGACTGGTAAACAGTAATCAGTAGGGGCGCAATGCTTGCGCCCAATCAGTATCCAGCCTGTCACGGCGTAACGTAGTGAAGACGGGCAACAATTAACAATTAACAATTAACAATTAACAATTAACAATTAACAATTAGTAATTAACAATTTCTCCCCTCCCCAAGTTAGATTTTAGAATTCAGAATTAAAAATTAAAAACTTCTTTATAAGGCGGATTCAAGTTTGAAGTGCAACAACTTAATCATCAAGAATAATCGTGTGAACGGCACCGTTATTGAGTTCTTTTGAGTCATGCAAAAGTCTTAGGTTATTATTTACGTGTAAAGAGAGCCATATTAGATATTAATAGGTATGAATCAGAAGAGAGTTAGATCCTTTTGTATTAAGTTTGTATAATTCAAAGGTTTCCTCATAGGGAGCTGGCTATAGCTGCCAACAGAGACTAACTATATTTTTTCGACTTCAAGTATAGGCTCTCCCATCTTAATGCCTGAGCCAATACTCAGAACGCGTTTTAGAACCTTTAAATTAAATGGAGCACGAATAGTGTACCTTCGATTTAAAATATTTTTAAACCTTTGGATATCCAATACCAAAACAGCTGTATCTATGATACTTTTTTGGTAGAGGTAGCATATACACTCGTATTCTTTGCTACTGAGTGCGTTAGCATTGAAGAGTTTTTTTGCTCTTGCATTATCTGATTTGGCATCTTTCAAACATTCTTTCGCTTCTTTTAAAGAGCTTTCAAGAGTGTTTATCTCTAATTTGAGATAATAGGGGTCAAATTTTGCCAGCAAATCACCTTTTTTTAAAATTTGACCCTCTTTAGGGAGATAAGTAATGTTTTCACCCTGACCTTCTGTGGGAGATGTGAATTTAATTGAAGCACAAAGCTTACTAGTGTTATTAGTAGGATTGACTTTTGCATTTAGTGGTTGAATTTCAAGTATACCAGTATCATAAGCCACACCAGAACTAGTACATATTAACTGTCTTAAAACTTGGCAGTCGTATGGAGCTTTTATTATACTATTATCAAGCATATGCATTGTTTTATTCAAGATAATCTTTTGCCTCTCAAGACCTTGTAAGCGCTTAGAATATTCAACAAATACGTTTTCACGTTCGGTCAAGCTTACCGCTTTTTTGGATGATAGATTCCGAGTTCTTTTAAGCTTAATTTCATATTCATGAAGTGAAGACCGGCAGTTTTCTAGACGGAGTTTTTCTTTTTTTACTTCAATTTTCATAAGGCTATCGTCAAGCTTAAAAAGAGGATCACCCTTTTTGACTATAGCTCCAGCTTCTTTGGTATACACAACAAACGCTCCTTTAAAAGGACTGTTTATGTATTCAGCATACATTAGAGTTCCAATTGCGAAGAATAAAACAAAAAAAAGCTTTTTCAAACTATATCTCCATAATTTAGTTGTTAATAATTTTTATTCTTAAGAGTGGGTGCAAAAATCCTTTTGATAATATCTTTACCTTGTCTATTTGCTCTAAATACTTACTATTGACATGCTATCCAATATAAGGTATAGATTAAGTAAAAT
>CAZVCD010000159.1:0-6521 GCA_964625675.1 uncultured Victivallales bacterium
TTAACCCGGGTGCCCTCAATAGATACATTCACATCTACTTTCTTTTATAATATTCCTATATTGATTTTTGCCGCTATGTTCTTTCCGCCTATAACAACAATGGTTACAATCTATAAAAAACAAACAGACTTAAAAACTGCAGAAGTTACAGCGTATAGAACAATAAAAATAGCTCAATTTATTCTTCTTGGATTCACTATATTTTTTACCATTTCCTGCGTAATGGCCACTAATCCCACCGTCGTACGGAAGGCTTTAAACAGCAATGAATCCATACTACTGGTTCTATCAACAATGTATGAAGCCAGGATGTTAAAATATTTCGCTCCGTTTATTGCTATTTTTGCCATAATTACATCTTTTCTCGGCTACTATATAGGAGCAAAAGAAATAGCGAAAAATCTGATAAAAAAATATCTGCAGTCATCCAAAAACAACCTTTCCATAGACGATGTTTTAGAAAAAGCCAATAGCAGAAAAACTCTATTAATGATAAACGTCGCCATTGGAATTGTTCTTTTATTTGTGGCCGTAGCAAATATGAATATTGAAAAGATCATGCAGGAAGTATGCGGTCCGTTAACCGCCATAATCCTCTATTTTGTCCCTTTCTATATACTTAAAACCTCCCCTAAATATAAAAACTTCGGTAAATTTGGATTATGGTTCCTGTTTTTGGGCGGTTTTTTACTGATATTCGCCTATATACTCGGCTATATCGCTTCAAAACTATTATAATGTATTTATTTACACCAAATTAATGAAAAATCGACAGGACAACGGAACTAACAGAGGATCACAAATTATGAAAGCTATATCATTCGGAGAGATACTCTGGGATATTATTGAGAACAAAGCGCATATCGGTGGAGCCCCGTTTAATCTTACAGCCCATTTAGCAAAAATGGGGATGAGATCATATATAATTTCTGCTCTTGGTGATGACGATCTTGGACATCAGGCTATGGATAAAGTAAAATCATTTAACATGAACGATTCATATATTTCAGTCCTAAAAAAGTATCCAACCGGAACTGTCGATGTAGAACTAACCGGAGATGGTATGCCTACATATATTATTCATGAAGACACTGCCTGGGATAATATTGTATTGACAAAAGAACAGTTAAACAAACTGTCTTCTGAAAACTGGGATGTTTTCTGTTTTGGAACGTTGGCTCAAAGAACAGAATCAAACAGAAAACTTTTATTTGAAACCCTCGAAAACATTTCTGCCAAACATATTTTTTATGATGTAAACCTGAGACAGGAATATTATCGTAAAGAATGGATAGAAACTTCACTGCATAAATCTACTATTGTGAAAGTAAACGATGAGGAAGCTGTATTCCTTTCAAAACAACTTTTCAATAAAGAAATGCCAGAAAAGGATTTTGCAGAAAAACTCAGTAACAAATACAACATAGAACTTGTCTGTATTACTCGCGGAGGTGAAGGTGTTGCAATCTACCATAACAACAACTTTATCGAAATTCCTTCTATTAAAGTCAAGGTAGCTGACACAGTAGGTGCTGGTGACAGTTTCAGCGCCGGCTTTCTATATGCTTACTTATCAGGGAAAAATCCACAGGAAGCAGCAAATTTTGCTGTTAAAGTCGGAGGATTTGTCGCTTCTTCTTTCGGAGCTATTCCGGACTATTCTGAAAATATAAAAAAAGAAATCGATAACCTCAATTATGGATGAGATAATCCTTAATTGAGGCAAGGCAAGGCGGTTTGTCCATAAAACGCCTTATTAATAACTCGGTTTCCCAATACAAGCCAAAAGGCTGACAGCTCAGAGAGCTGTCCCTACCTTCCGAATAATGGATATTATTTTCTTATCCATCCTTAATGTTTAAACTACAATCCTCTAAACTTAATAACATCTCCCTGGACAGAAGTTGTATATGTCCAGAAAACAAGATAGAAATGAAGATAGCCTGAAGCTGTAACATTAATTAAGGCATCTCCATTTTTATTATTTATAGCCTCATCTCTGGCAGACGATATGGAGTTTGAACTGGTAACTGGTATTCCAAGTATATAAATAACTTTATTGGTACCAACAGCTGCACCTAAGTTATCATACTTTCTACCTTCTATGGGGGTAGAAGATGCTGCGATTCCGCCAGGATGATGAATGCAACTTGAAACAGCTACTAAAATAAGAGCCAAACCTAAGAGAAGACTAGACTTTCCAAATAATTTTCGCATTACTACTTTCCTTTCTTTATTGGTTATTGTAGTTATAAAAAATAATAAAGGAAAACATCTTCTTTTTCAATAGAATCAATTGTGAAAATTTATTTATTAGGAAAGAATCTATAGAAGAGAATGATTTTTAATTAATATATATACAAACTTTTTATAAAATATTGCTCACGTATTCGATTATTTGTTAAATGTAAATATATTATAGCTTTTTACTTAAATATAATATCAGAAGATTTAACTATATTACCATGAGGCAGAAATGGATTACAAGAAATTTGGATTTGACAGTGCTCGTCTTGAAAAAAGAGAAGCAATGCTGGCAGAAGGTGCAATATTATATCCCTACAGTTTCGATAACTGTGAAAAAATAGATACTCTTATTCAAAAAGCTGAAGAACAGGAAAAAAAGGATGAAGAGATTCAGGTAGTCTGCAAAGCTGCAGGTAGAATATGGGCTATCAGAAAAATGGGAAGAACAATGTTCTTTGATCTGCGTGACGATACTGGAAAAATACAGTTGTACATTAACAACAAGCCATTTTCAAAACAGGAATTCAAACAGATAGCCCAACTTGATATGGGTGATATTATCGGCGTTGAAGGCTCTGTTTTTAGAACTAGAATGGGCGAACTGTCCATCAAAGTCCAAAAACTTACTATCCTTTCAAAAACAGTTGTACATATTCCCATGGGAAAAGAAACTGACGACAAAGTATTTTATCGTTCAACTGATACAGAAACAAAATACAGGGAACGCTACCTACACTGGATGCTGGACCAGGAAGATAGAGAAAGAATCAAAAAACGTTTTCAGATATTCACTTCTGTAAGAAAGCACATGGAAAATGCAGGTTTTCTTGAAGTAACGACACCTTCTATTGAGTTTATCTATGGTGGTGCTGAAGCCCGCCCATTCAAAACATCTATATGGGCACTGGATAACAAGGAAGCTTTTTTACGAATCTCACCGGAGCTTTATCTAAAAAGATATATCGTAGCAGGTTTTGACAAAGTATATACTATATGCCAGAATTTTAGAAATGAAGGTATTGACGCCACACACAATCCTGAATTTACTATGATGGAATGGTATGAAGCATACACAGATTACAACCACCAAATGGTGCGCCTTGAAAATCTTGTATCAGATGTATGCAAAGACGTATGCGGTACTACTAAATTAACATTCCAGGGAAAAGAACTTGAATTTGCTGCTCCATGGAAACGCATGACAATGTTGGAAGCAATAAAAGAATTCGCTGGTATTGATGCTGATAAAATGTCCGCAGAAGAGATCAAGGTAGAACTCAGTAAAAATAATATCGAACATGCTCCATCTATTTCATGGGGTATCGGTATTGTTGAACTTTTTGAAAACCTTTGCGAAGAACACATCATTCAACCAACATTTATCACTGATCATCCTATTGAAGTAAGTCCTCTTACTAAAGTTAAAAGAGGTGATGACAGACTTGTTGAACGTTTCGAGCCACTGGTTTGTGGTATTGAACTGGCCAACGCCTATTCTGAGCTTAACGATCCTGTAGAACAGCTTAATCGTTTTGTACAGCAGCGCGATATACAAAATCAGAAGCAGGATAAAGATCAGGACTGGGATGACAACCCTCTTGACACTGATTTTATCAAAGCAATCGGCTGCGGAATGCCTCCTACTGGTGGACTAGGAATCGGTATCGATCGACTGGTTATGTTTTTAACTGATGCACCCACAATGAGAGATATTGTGCCATTCCCGATGATCAAGCCCAAAAATTAAAGTTTTATTGGCATCAAATTTAAGGTTTAGGTGTTATGTAAATAAACAATTACATAACATGAAAAGAATAAGGTAGGGACAGCTCTCCGAGCTGTCAGTCTTTTGACCTGTATGGGAATTGAAAACGACTGATTTAAAAGGTGGTTTAGGGACAAACCACGCTATCTTAGCCTCAATTAAAGATAACCTCATCCATAGCAGAGGTTACTTAACACTTAAAACCGTGAGTGCATTTAGCACGAACACTAAATAATATAACATTGAAAAACATGAAGTTTACTCCAATATTCTCTTCAATTTTGAGACAGAAATTTTTATGCTTTTTTATTATCATTATTCCTCTGTTTGTATTACTGTCACATATTTTTGATATATATAACCATATATGCCTATTTTATTCATTTACCAAAACCCCCTGCCCCGCATGCGGTCTAACACGCGCTTTTGGCCATATTTTAACGGGAGAATGGTATGCTGCAGTTAAACTACACCTTTTGATTCCGATACTATTTTTACTCTGGCTAACAATTCTATTGGTAACAGTTTTTCCACAAAAGACTAGAGAAAAAACAATCAAGAACATAGAGATATTTGAACAGAAAACTGGCTTTTTTTTCTGGTTCTTAATCATATACGCCTGTTATGGGATTGCAAGAATATCTATACAGGCATATATTCTATATTAATTAATATTTTATTTTTTTTATCGGTTATCCTCCATATATTTTTTAAGTTTATATCCAAAGCGACAGGAAACTTCTACTATGAAAAAAGCTCTTCACATCTATTCAATTCTGTTCGTCTTATTATTCACAAGTATCACAACTCAAGCTGCATGGTTTAACAATTACAATGCCGCGGTGAAAGCTGCACAAAGAAAGAATCTACCTATATTGGCGGATGTTTCAGGTAAAAATTGGTGTATCTGGTGTGAAAGGCTGAACAAAGAAGTTTTTGATACCACTAAATTTAAAAAATTTGCTAGAAAAAACTTAGTCCTGCTATTAATAGATGTTCCTAATCCAAGTTCTCCATCCAGAGAAGCAAAGCTCTTCATGAAAAAATATCCTGTAAAAGGTTTTCCTACAGTTTTCCTACTAGATAGCAATGGAAAAGTTTTATACAAAACAGGGTACCTCTCTGGTGGTCCGGCTAACTATATTAAAGCCCTTAAACCTTTCATTAAAATAGCCCCAGCCCCAAGCAAAGTAGCAGCAAAAACTTCGTCAAAACCTAAGACTAATAAACAAGAGCCTCAAACCATTACTACTCCAACATCAAAAGACAAAATAACAAAACTCAATATGATTATTCAGGACTACTATGACAGTGGTTCAGATATTAAAGATGAATCGGTTCAAAATATAATTTTAGTTGAAGTTAACGAAGATTTCACAGTAGACAAAAACTTCAAAATAAATAAAATTTCAGAATTTGAAATAGAACAACTGGCAGCAAAACTCAAGAACGAAAAATATCCTGATGATTTAAATACACTGAAACAGATATATCGCCAACAGGCAGAGAAAAAGTATTTTTCTGTTTCAAAAAATGACAATATCACCGTAAAATACAAAAGAGGTAAAACTTTATATACCGCAAAAGGTATATTCTACGGTTACACTATGTCTGGAAATGGCATTATTATAGGCAGAAAAACAATTCCTGTATATGACCTGCTGCCCAAATCTAAATACCTATTCAGCGACAAACTATGTGAAGAAGCGAGAAATAGATATGTAAAAAACAATGTCCATCAATATCTCCAGGAAAAAAGTTCTTTTATTGATACACAGAAAACAGTCGCAAAAAAAATATTGATCAGGGAAAATGAGGATGCCGGGTATATCCAATACAACAATAAATGGCTTTCACCTAATGATGTAGCTCAGTTTATTTTGCATAAAAAGACAGAACAACAAATGAACGAAGGAAGCGAAATTGATCTGGGAAACTTTTTTCAAACAGAAAAAGATAATACTAAATTTTTTGTGAATTTTAAACCTAACATTAATCCATATATACTAATATCCCTAGTGATTTCTATGGCTATACTCGGTGTTTGTTCTTTTGTATGTTTAATTATATCGTTTGTCAGAATGTTTCAAAATAAAAAAACCGCCATTGCGTTAATATGCATATTTCTCTCTATATTCTCTGGTATAGGCACAATTATAGCATTTATATATTCATGGGTAAAAGTATCCGAATTCGGAATAAAAAAATTAATGAAATTTTGGACATACTGCTGGTTGCTTCAAGTAATATTGACAATTGTCTTCATTTGGCAATGTTTTTCAGCATTACTTCCTCTAATAACTAAACAGTAGGTGTCATTCCAGCGTCTTCAATATATACCCAAGAAGAGATGGCTATCGGAAAATAAATAAGGCTAAAGTCTCACAAACAAAAAAATAAAATACCTCCGATATATGTCCAGTTCGGTTACTATATATTTTTCGCAGGGTACATTATGTCAAACGACAATTATATTTTCCCTTCAACGACAATTAAAAATTCCCATTGA
>CAZVCD010000160.1:0-1522 GCA_964625675.1 uncultured Victivallales bacterium
CTTCATAATCAACATAATCATGATTTCAAACAGAAGTAAAAAGACAAAAACACGAGTCCCCCAGTCATCCGACGGGGCTGGCCGTTGAATAACCGGGAAGATTTATCTTGACAGAATAACTTTTTCTCCGTCCATAATACTGTTCATGTTTTTAATTGCACACATATCTCCGCACATAGTGCATGAGTTTTCCAGTGCCGGTTTGGATTCTGCTCTATAACGTTTTGGCTTTTCCTGGTCCAGTGCAAGGTCGAACATCTGATTCCAGTCCAGCTCAGATCTTGCTTTACTCATGGCATAGTCGTGTTTATCGGCATCCTTAATACCTTTACCAATATCTGCGGCATGTGCTGCTATCTGACATGCAATAATTCCTTCTTTAACATCGTCGAGGCTTGGTATTTTTAAATGTTCTGCCGGAGTTACATAGCAAAGGAAGTCTGCTCCTGCTGTCGCTGCGATAGCACCCCCGATAGCACTTGTAATATGATCATATCCCGGAGCGATATCTGTAACGAGCGGGCCAAGCACATAGAACGGAGCACCGTAGCAAAGTTTTTTCTGTAAAACAACATTTGCTTTGATTTCGTTGATAGGTACATGTCCGGGGCCTTCTATCATGACCTGTACATCTTTTTTCCAGGCGCGTTTGGTCAGTTCACCAAGAGTAATCAATTCTTCTATCTGAGTAGCGTCTGTTGCATCTGCCAGGGAACCTGGGCGGCATCCATCACCCAGGCTGAGTGTTACATCGTATTCTCTGCAAATTTCAAGCAGTTCATCATAACGTTCATAGTATGGATTTTCCTGTCCGGTCATTGCCATCCATGAATATAACAGTGTCCCGCCCCTTGAAACAAGGTTGGTGAGGCGTGTATTGCTATTAATTCGTTCTGCCGTTTTTTTATTAAGTCCCACATGAATAGTTAAGAAATCAACACCATCTTCGGCATGTACTTTTGCTACATTTAAAAAGTCATCCGATGTAAGGTCTTTCAACTCTTTGTTAAGAAAACCTGTTACGTCATACATTGGCACCGTTCCAACCATTGCGGTAGATTTTTCCAGCAGTTTTTTTCTGAAAGGACGTGTGTCTCCGAAACACGATAAATCCATTATTGAATCAGCATTGTATTTTAATGAGAGCTCAACTTTTTTCATTTCGGATGTAATATTTGAACAGTCTCTTGATATGCCGAGATTAACATTAATCTTAGTTTTTAGGCCTTCGCCAACACCGGCGGGTATCAGGTTTTTATGATTTTTATTAAACGGAATAATTATTTTGCCTTCGGCCATTTTTTGCATCAGAAGTTCAATGTCCATGTTTTCTGTCGCGGAAACATGTTTCATTGCATTAGTAACAATACCTTTTCTAGCTGCTTCCATCTGTGTCTTAAAATTCATGTTTTTATCTCCTTTTCTGTGATTAGATTCTTTATTTTAAGGTTCTATTATAAAAATATTCTAAAACTAAGTCGGTCACCCTTAACCCACCCCTTAATCCCCTCCCGGGAGGGGA
>CAZVCD010000160.1:1622-6520 GCA_964625675.1 uncultured Victivallales bacterium
AAAAGAGGGTTCATCCTCTCTGGAGGGGAGTTCTGCCAGCGTTGTTTTCTAACTTCTAAATTTCTCTCTTATTTGTTTTATTGTTTCTTCAATATTGTCTGCACCTACAATTTCTGTTACCATTGCAATACATTTAGCTTTTCGTTGTATTATTTTCTTAATATTGTTAATTTTGATTCCACCAATTGCGACAAATGGAAGCTGTATATTTTCTACAACCCATTTCAAATATTTATAGCCGACAGGAGCACAAACATTCTTTTTAGTGTTAGTTTTGAATATAGGTCCGACACCAATATAATCAGCACCGACTTTTGCTGCTTCCAATGCTTGCTTCGGGCTATGGGTTGAAAGCCCGAGAATCATTTTTTCCCCAACGATAGCACGAACTTCAGGTAGTGGAAGGTCATCCTGTCCTAAATGAATTCCGTCTGCATCAATGATTTGGGCGAGTGTTGTATCGTCATTGATAATAAAAGTAACACCGGCATCTTTTGTAAGTTTTCTTATTTCAAGACATTCAATATATTTTTCTTTTAGCGATTTCTCTTTCTCTCTGTACTGAATTATTTTTATTCCGGCATTGATCATTGCTGTAACAACTTCTTTATTGGATCGATTTTTAGAGAATTTGCTTCCGGTAATACCATAAAGATTTGTGTTAAGGGGTGAGCTGCGGGCTATTTTAAATAATTCAATATTGAAATCTTTTTCCAGAGTATATGCGTCAAATCTAAGTTTTTCATAAAATTTTGACAGTTCATAGTAATTTGCGACTTTGATTGATTCTTCGAGACTGCGAAGTCCTTCCTGTATTCTTTTGAAATTAGCCGTTATTAAATTTTTGATACTATCTTTACTGTCAATTTTACTTTTTTGTGAAATAGGTAAGCCTATATCATTTTCTGAATTTCTATTTTGAATTAGATTCTTATTTAGAACAGAAACTCCCTTTCTTGTTTTATGTCGCAGGTTTCTTAGTTTGGAGGATAAATCTTTGTTTTCTAATGAAAACCTGGAAATATCTTCGATAACACGAAGTCCCTCTGAAACACGATTTATCTCTACATCTATTATTCTATATATATTCATAGTTTTAGGTTTATCCGTCTTCGTCTATGGCTACGCCGTGACAAGAGGTTTAAGGTTACTTAACTCTTAATTATTTTTGTCAATACTTTTAAATTTTGAGTAAAAAATCATACGTTTTTAATTCAACGTTCAACGTTGACTGTTCTAAGTTCCAGCTTGGCTGGGTTAGGTTTTAGGTTACTTAACTCTTAACTCTTAATTATTAATTATTAATTATTAATTATTAATTATTAATTTAAGTGTTGCCAATCTTTGAATACTGGCTGATATCCTTTGTTGTAAATTAGTTTTTGTACCTCCTTTACGCTTCTTGTATCTGCTATTTCAAATTGTTTCGTTGAATCATCTTTTGTGTGTCCTCCAACAGCAGTAGTACAACCGGCAGACATATTTGTTATTCCGAGAGGAATTGCATTGTCTCTGAAATATGGCTTTTCTCTGGTTGAAATGTTTATTCCGCCACGTGGCATAAAAAGCCTGAACGCAGTAAGTATTTGAACCATGTTTTTGTCTGTAACTGGGGCCTGTGATGTATAATTGCCTTCATGTGATTGTATTCGAGGTAAAGATAATGAAGTTTCAGTGGCGGGGTATTCCTTTTGTAAATATGCGCAATGCAGGCTGGTTAAAAAGATATCCTGTCTCCAATCTTTCAGGCCTAGCAGTGAGCCTATATTTATTCTTCTTATACCAGCTTGGCAACCTCTGTCCGGTGCAGAAAGACGGTATTGATAGTTACTCTTCGGTCCGGCCGGATGAAGATTTGCATATAATTTTTCATCGTAGGTTTCCTGATATATTGTAAGACCATCAACTCCGGCTAAGAAAAGAGATTTATATTCTTCCTTGTTCATGGGGTACATTTCTATTGAAACAGAAGGAAAGTACTTCTTTATGGTTCGAACTGCATTTAGTATATAATCAGGGGTAGCTACGTTGGGTGCACTTCCCGTCAATACAAGAATATGTCTCATGCCGCTCATTGCTATTTCTACAGCCTCCTTTTCTATTTCGTCAAAGGTCAGTTGTTTTCTCTCAATTTTATTTTCTTTTTTGAAACCGCAATACAGACATTGATTATTACAATAATTCGAAATATACATTGGTGTATAAAGCTGAATTATTTTGCCGAAATGCCTTATAGTGGTCTGCTGGGCTTTTTGCGCTAATTCTTCCAAATATTTTTCAGCTAAAGGAGAAAGCAGTGCTAAGAATTCTAATTCTGACATATTTCTGCTGTAAATAGCATTTTCTATATTGCATGGATTAAGTTTATTAAAAAAATCTTTATAATCAAAATTTCTGTATTGTTCAATAATTTTATAGAATTTAGAAATCATTTTATGGCCTTTATGCCTCCGGTAAATTTTTTTAATATTTTTCAAGAAATCTATTGTTATGGGTATAGAGCATGTATAAATTATGAGTTGTATAAAAATCCTGTTAATGGTGACGAGGCATTTGCAAAATTGGATGTTTTTCCAAGCCCTGCAAGATAAGCTTCTCTTCCAGCTTTGACTGCTCTGGAAAATGCTTTTGCCATTAAAATTGGATCTTCTGCACTGGCAATAGCTGTATTAAGAAGACATGCGGCGGCTCCCATTTCCATGGCCTTACAGGCATCAGAAGGTTTTCCTATGCCTGCATCAACAATGACTGGGAGGGATATTTCATCTATTAATATTTCTATTAGGCCTTCAGTCATTAATCCTTTGTTTGTACCGATTGGGGCGGCGAGTGGCATTACAGCCGCGGCTCCGGCATTAACCAGGTCCCGTGCTATTATTAAGTCAGGGGTTATGTATGGAAGGACTGTAAAACCGCGATTTGCAAGAATTTCAGTTGCTTTAATTGTTTCATAGCCGTCAGGAAACAGATATTTATTGTCATTAATTACTTCTATTTTTATCCAGTTACCGCATCCTGATGCTCTGGATAGTTCTGCTATTCGAACAGCTTCGTCTGCATTTCTGGCACCTGATGTATTTGGCAGTAGTTTTACATTATCTGGAATATGACTCAGAATGTTATTTTCAGAAGAACTGAAATCAACTCGGCGCAGTGCAACAGTAATTACTTCACATCCAGATGCGTCAATTATTTCCGGGATAATGCTGTCGACTGAATATTTTCCCGATCCGGTAATTAGTCTGTTTGTTATGTAATCATTTCCTATTTTGAGTTTATCTAGCATCTTACTTATCTCCTTAATCATATATAGTGTACAGGGATTTATTTTTAACTTCTTAATAATCAATATAATCATGATTTTAAACAGAAGTAAAAAGACAAAAACACGAGTCCCCCAGTCATCCGACGGGGCTGGCCGTTGAATAACCGGGAAGATTTATCTTGACTTATCCACCGCCTACAAATCTTAGTATCTCAATTTTATCCTTTTTCTGTATAGGAGTTCTGTACTGATCTTTTTTTATAATTTTACCGTTGATTTCGACTATAATAGTTTCCGGTAAAAGTTTTTTGCTTTTGATAATATCCATTAGAACAATCGAATCCGGAACAGTTTCGATTGTTCCATTTAGATAAATGTTCATTTTCTACTCCTTTAAAGTACTTTTTATATATTTTGTATCTTAAAAAAATGCCTCAATAATCATAAAAAAAAGGGCCTGTTCCGAATGGAACAGGCCCTTGAAAATATAAAATATTTATAAACCAGCTTCCCTCCGGCAGCATTATCTGCGTCAGGTTCAAAGGGTCAGGTCATAAACCTTCTCAGCCCTCTAAGCGATTTTATTTGCTTAGTTATTAACGGTGTAACTACCGTTTTATAGGGGCTCCCCCAGCTAAAGGACTTACTTTTTTTTATAGGTAAGTCCTAAACAAATTTTAAATGAGCATACACAAAACAAATGTGTGCGTATTTGTTCTTTTACATATTGATACACAGCTAGATTAAGCGGTGTAATAAATCAAAAAGACAAAAACAAGTTTTATCTTGATTAACTACGAATATATTTGAAGTATATACTATGTCAAACTGTAATAGATGAAAAAATTCATTAAAATAGCTTAACAGTCTAGGGGTTTTTTGTTCCTTTTTGTTCCTTTTTGACTTCACTTACAATAAATTGATTTCTAAGTGCCTCTTTGAATATTTTTTTAAGAGATGTTAAGTTACCTGTTCCTTTTGAAAATTTAGGGTTAGGTTTTTTAGTGATAGGATGTCTAAGCTTATGCATAAGCTTTTTTATTTCTTTATCAGACAAATCATCTGTAAGTTCAAAGTCGTTGTTCATCTTGTTACCTTTTATAAAACAGGATGTAATTTTAATTGTTTTTATTATTGCAAATAATTTTTCGGGATTGGAAAATATGGCTGAAATTATAAATTTACTAGCCGCATAAGCTCATATAACAGTTTTCAAAAGAGTCAAAGCTTCTGTAATTGAGTCTTATTTTTACAGCGTTTTTATTTGTTTTCAACTGTTGAAAACAAACATCAAAATCAACAGATTTTAAGACTTGATTAATTTCAGTAGTGCATAGCTTTTTCTCTTCTAAACACTTTCTAACATCGTTTTCTATGTAATATTTAATCAAAGAAGGAATATCAAAAACCAGGTCTTTGTTTTCACTGTCATAATTTTTAATGACGCTATGAGCAGCCTGTAGCTTTTTTGTGTTCAGCTTTCTCATATCCAACCTCCTTTTTTAAATATTAATACCGTTGTTTATATTAATATTAAATCATCTTTTTAGGACAAAATCAAGAGTACAAAACTTTACAAAAATTTCAAAAACAAAGAGTTTTAGTGTAAGTATTTGGAGTTCCTGTATGACTG
>CAZVCD010000161.1:0-6483 GCA_964625675.1 uncultured Victivallales bacterium
ACGTTGACTAATGTTGTTGGCTATGAGTAAGCTAAAAAGCAAATTCCTATACACTTGAAATAATTATTACAAAAAAAATTGTTTTATTCTTATAATTGGGTCGACTTTATTGAAGAACTAGCTACAATTATGCCATATAATATATTAATTAATTTTTTACACTAAATATAACCCGTTTATAATTTCTTTTGGAGGCAATTATGGTTGATGATAAGCTGAAAGTTGTTGTATTATTAAGTGGTGGAATGGATTCTGTATGCGCATTATATCATTCGCAAGAAAAATATAATGTTACATCTGCACTAAGTTTTGATTACGGGTCAAAACATAATCATAAAGAATTGTCTTGTGCTCTTTTCCATTGTGAAAAACTCGACATTCCTCATACTATTATTAAAATTGACTTTATAGATAATTACTTTAAATCAGATCTGCTGAAAGGCGGCGATTATGCCGAGCATAAACATTATAACAGAAACACAACGAAAAAGGCTATGGTGCCCTTTAGAAACGGTATAATGTTATCCATAGCCACTGGCTATGCTGAAAGCAGAGGTGATAAAGGTGTTGTAATTGCTGCACATAGTGGAGATTATTCAGCTTATCCTGATTGTCGTGAAAAATTCCTGAAATCAATGTCACAGGCTGTATGTACCGGGACATATAATAAAATAAAAGTAATCAGGCCGTTCGTTTATATGACTAAAGACCAGATAATTAGAAAAGGACGAGAACTTGATGTTGATTTTTCCAAGACCTGGTCATGCAATGAAGGTCCAGAGACTCACTGTGGAGAATGCGGTACGTGTATAGACCGTCGAAAAGCATTTAATTCAGCTAGAGTTGCAGATCCTACAGATTATGCTTCAAAAGAACCGCTTCCCTTGGCCCCACTTGACTGATTTCAGGAAAGCCTTACATTATGGATTTTCAAATACTGGAATCAGCATTTCAAAAACATGGGTTAAATGATTTTAACTGGATTACAGGCCAGGATGTTGTGATCGCGCAATGGGTAAGATTCAAGTGTATATATGGATGTGACAGTTATGGCAAATTTGCTAACTGCCCACCGAATGCTCCATTAACCGAAGAGAGCTCAAAATTTTTCAGTGAATACAATAATATTGCAGTTTTCCGTTTTGAACAAATTGTTGAAAGTAACAATGATTTTACTAAATGGACTAAAGATATCAATTTAAAGCTTTTAGCGCTTGAGAAGGAAGTTTTTCTTGCCGGTTACATAAAGGTTTTCAGTCTTTCTCCCGGAAGGTGTTGTTTATGTAATGAGTGCGTTCCTTTAAGAAAAGACTGTAAAAATAAAATTTCATCTCGTCCCTCCCCTCAATCTCTTTCTGTAGATGTATTCGGTACAGTCAAAAAAGCTGGTTACAATAATAAGATGCAAAATAATTTTACAAAAAAAATAGATCGTTTTGCATTCTTACTCGTCAAATAAGCTTTAATTGGACATCGTGTATTTACTAAACTGCAAGATAACAATAAAATGCTGAGTAAACAATTAACAAAAAGATAGAGGATATACATTATGGATATAGGTTGTAAAATTAAAGTTGTTTCGCTGAAATGGACAAATGAATGTAATATTATTGTAGGCCAGTCTCATTTTATAAAAACAGTTGAAGATATTGCTGAAATCATGGCCGGTTATGCGCCAAATGCGGAATACGGTTTTGCTTTTAATGAGGCTTCTGGCCCATGTCTTGTTAGAACCGCAGGAAATAATGAGAAGTTAATAAAAGAAGCAGAGCAATGCGCATTGACTGTAGCAGCTGGACATTCTTTTTATTTGATATTAAAAAACTGCTTCCCTATTAACATACTTAATCAAGTGAAAAATTGTCAGGAAGTATGTAGTATCTTCTGTGCTACCGCAAACCCTGTTCAGGTACTTGTTGCCGAGACAAAACAGGGCAACGGGATTGTTGGCGTTATAGATGGTTTTTCTCCCAGTGGCACCGAAAATGAGAAAGATAAATTGGAGCGTCATAAACTGCTAAGAACTTTTAATTATAAAGCCTAAGTCCTTACTGGCCAAAGCTATTCTTACTAAATATCACAGCGAATAGACAAAAAAACAACAAAATATTTTCGCCAGATTCCAAAACAATGATATTGCCTGTTACCTTTGGATATAAATAGAGATTATAATTTTTTTTAATAGAAAAATAATATTAACAGAGTATACTTGGGAGATATGATTTTATAACTAAAAATATTGATTTACCCTAGAGTGTATTAGAGAGGATTATTTGTTAGATGGATGCAAAGACGTATTATAAAAAAGTGATAAACCAACTGAAAAACAGTTTTAAGTATAATGATTATGTTGTTGCTATAGAAAAAGAACTTGTTAAAGAAGGATGCGATCCTGCTTTTCCTGCCTTAAATTTACCTGTTGACAGCTTGGAATACCTTGCCTGCAAGCGTGGGTTTCAGGTTCATCTTCCAATAATAGGTACCAATTCTCAATCAGTCTTAATGCCAATGGATTTTGAAATTTTCCTATCTGAAGATAATAAAAAGCTGTACACAGATAAGGAATCCCAAAGGAAATATTTTAAACAAACAGTGCCAGTGCTAGACTACATTAAAAAAATATTTATTGACAGAGGAATGCCATTTATGCTGGACTACACTCCCTCCGGCGGGCATATACTGTTTCAGAATCCTATAAATCAGCGATCTTCAGAAGAACTTAAAAAAATTGGTTATCTGGAAGAGGACCTTATCAAGGCCTGTAGCTGGAGCAATCCTAATGATATAAGAAGAAAAAACGGAATTTCCCTTGAAGCAGCCAGTGTGTTTAGTGGGCAGGGAAAAATTGCAGAATACATATCAATGCTGACAATGAATGAATTTAAGAATAATGAAGCAGAAGGAAAACTACCGGTTACTATATCTGATTCTATGAAATATTGTATAAATCTAGATAATTCTTGGGCCGAAGGCTCACCACACATGCGTTCTATCAGGAGTCCTTTTAGCTTACACAAGAAAAATATTGAAAAATTTGGCAGACCTGATGACTCACCACTAGTTGATGTTATTGGCGGTTATTTTGATGGGAAGAAGCTTACCGGAGAAATAGATATAGATACAGTTGTAGATTGTATGTGGGATTTGAAAAAAGCGGCAAAACACGCAAAACAATTTACCGGCGACATCCCCTGTGCCAATGATACACTGATTGATTTTATTGGAGAATATAAAAAATCGGCTCTATATGACTTCCACAAAAGCTTTGATTCAGAAATTGATATCCCTCTTGGGCGGGCACTTGAAAAAGCCAAAAAGGAAAAGAATATTCCAGCCTGGAGCAGAAATATTTTATATAACCCCAATCCAACAGCTGTGCAACCCATAAATATGGTTGGATTTATTTACGATTTTGTTATTCAAGCCAACTGGCACCCAAAACATGTTGCCAATATTCTTCGTGATATGTATCTGGATTATTCAAACAACTGGACACAGGATTTTATTGATTCTTATCCAGCGGAAGAAAAGGCTAATTTCTGGGCAAGAACATTTAGTGCTGTTGCTTATTGGAGAACAGGAAAACTGAGCATGTAATTTTCAGAGGACTTTTATTTCAAACAAAGTCCTCTGAAAAATTATTATAATATTGGTTCAGAAGTAGAGTAAACGCTTGAGCTAAAGTTTTTAATTTCTTTTATCATATCAACAACTTCACGGCCAACTAAGTCTAATTTAGCTAAAGACTGAATTCGCTTTATTGAACGTTTTCTTTCCTTCGGTGAAAGTATTTCATAAAAAAGACTACAAGCATGTACCAAGCTTATAAGAATAGCATCACGGGGATCCGGAATTTCATCTCCAAGAACTATTTCTCTAAGACGTTCTTCTACACTTTTAATCTCCTTATTATCTATAACAGGATAGCGTCTTGTACGAAAAACCCATAAAACTCTTTCTTCAACACGTTTTAAAATTCCTTTTTTTATCAATTGATCAAGAACAAGAGCTTCTGTTTCAGTAGCATTTGATAGCAGTATTTTTAGCCAGTATGATACAGGCAAATCTGATTTATTTTCGCATAATATAGCAAGAACTTCATCCAGGATTATATTGCCTGTCGGTTTTTCATCGATTACGTAGAGATGCTCAGGATCAGTATCTATTTTATTAAGCAGAGATAGTTCGCATAGAACCGCTCCGACCAGAGCGTAGCTTAATGATATTTCTTCTGAATAAGATACCATTTTGCCAGTCACATCATCGAGTGCTAACAGATAAATTTCTTCCGCAAAGCTTAACATTTTTAATTTCTCCTTAATTTATAATTTAAAATTATTATATTATTATTTCTTTAATATTAAGAGGAACAACTAAACTTCTATCCTACCTTTACCATTATTTTTCGCTATATATAATAAATCATCTGCCCTGGATAAAAAATCCTCGTATTTGATTTCATTATTGTATTCGCAAACACCACCACTAACGGTTATTTTTCTATCAGGGACAGATTTAAAAGTTAATTTTTCAACTTGTTCACTAAGAGTTTTTGCAATTTTTAGACATCGCTCTAACGGTGTATTAGGAAAAACAAGTAAAAACTCTTCTCCTCCGTAGCGGCCTGCAATATCAGTTTTACGAAGGCCTTTCATGAATACTGAAGAAACTTTTCTTAGGACTTCATCACCGGATAGGTGTCCATAATTATCATTTATTTTCTTAAAATAATCTATGTCAAAAAGAATAATGCTCAGTGGCATAGAATACCTTTCTGCATCATATATTTTTTCTTTTAACGATTTAATAAGTTGCCTGCGGTTGTACAGATTGGTGAGTTCATCTGTTATTGAAAGTTTGTTGAGAATTTTGTTTTTTTCAGCAAGTTGCCCCATTACTTTCTTTAATGAATTTTCTGCTTTTTCTATTCTCAGTACATTGTTTACTCTTAGCAAAAGCTCTGTTTTATTAAAAGGTTTTGCCAAAAAATCTATAAGCCCGGACTTGAACGACTTTTTTAAAGTCTCTTCGTCTTCATTAACAGTCAATAGTATGATAAATATTTCATTAGATGATTTTTTAATCTGATTACATAATTCATATACATCCATATTAGACATGACTATATCTGAAATAATGAGGTTAGGAAGAGAAAAATCATTGTTTTTTATATATTCCAATGCTTCAGCGCCATCTTTAGAAACAGTAACAGAATATCCCCCTTCTTCAAGTGTTGTCTGCAGTAACATTTTCTGTGTGGGACTGTCTTCTATAATCAGTATATTTGCAGGATTCATGAATATTCCATTTTTTTTGATAATACATCGCCTCAAAGAAAACAAGGCCTAATTATTCTCATATTATAAGGGTTCCTACATAACAAATCAACAAATTTAATATTAAATATAAAAACGAGTATAAAACTATTGCAAAATATAATGCTATATAATAAAATTAATAATATTCAAGTAGCGAATTTACGCTATAACTTTATACATCCAAAACGAAAGATTATATATATGCCTATTACAGATATTAACCATTTACTTGTATTTATAGTTGATGAACAGGAATACGCCCTGCCCTATACCGTAGTTGATAAAGTTGTACGGTCTGTAGAAATAACTCAACTCCCGAACGCTCCTGATATTATAAAAGGTATTATCAACGTCCATGGACGTGTCATCCCTGTCCTGAGTGTACGAGAAAAACTTGGATGCCCCGGGAGAGATATTGACCTAGACGACAAGTTTATAATAGCAAAAGCCGGAAAGCGGACTATATCCTTTGTCGTAGATGAAATTATCGGAATTATCGAGCCATCTGACAAGGAAGTCGTTGCAATGGATAAGATAATGCCTGATCCAAAATTATTTGGCGGAACAGTTAAACTGCCTAATAACCTTATACTTATCTATAATACGGAAAATTTCTTGTCTCTGAAGGAAGAAGATAAACTTCGGGAAGCACTTGGTGAATAAACTAGATGCTAGATGCTAGATGCTAGATGCTCATAATTAATATGATATTCGATAGTATAGGAACGATAATTAATGAGTTTTCAAAGTTACAAAGATTTAGATATTTATAAAAAGCCCATAAACTGGCTGTTGAAATCCATGAGATGAGCCTAAGTTTACCAAAGTTTGAAATGTATGAAGAAGGCAGCCAAATCAGAAGATCAAGTAAATCAGTAAGCAATAACATTGTAGAAGGTTTTGGGAGAAGAAGGTATAAACAAGAATTTATAAGATTTCTAACATTCTCATTAGGTTCATGTGATGAAACTATAGAACATTTAATAATACTGTATGAAACTAATTCAATGAAGAATAAAGTTAATTACGATTATTTTAGAGAAGAGTATGATCATCTAGGTAAAATGCTTACTAATTTTATTAAATCAGTTAAAATTGGACACAAAGTTTAGCATCAAGCATCAAGCATCAAGAAAGAACATAATGCTTAAAAAAATTGAAATTT
>CAZVCD010000162.1:0-6457 GCA_964625675.1 uncultured Victivallales bacterium
TTCACTGTTAATAACTATCAAAAAAGAATCATTTTTTAATTTTTTAATTTTTTTTGAGTTCAAAAACATATTTTCCCAAAAAATAGGGGGTTTTCTCCCAAGCACTAATTACTATTTCTGTACGTAAGGTGCAATACTGCTAATAATCTTTGAGAGCCCGTTTCATGGCAAGATTGTCCTGTTTTGTACGTAGGGTATCTCTTTTATCCCCTTTTGTTTTTCCTTTTCCAATAGCCAGTTCAACTTTTATTTTCCCTCTGTTTAAATAAAATCTTAGGGGGATGATAGTATTTCCTTTTTCTCTTATCTGTTGATTTAGCTTAAGTATCTCTCTTTTGTGCATAAGGAGGCGTCTGGGGCGTTTTGGGTCATGATTGAAGCGATTGCCGTGTTCGTAAGGTGAAATATGGACATTGTAGAGATAAAGTTCACCTTGTTCAACTTTTGCATAAGTGTCAGTCATGGATATATTTCTATCTCTGCAGCTTTTTACTTCAGTTCCCTGCAACTCTATCCCGGCTTCAAATTTAGCCAGTATTTCAAAGTCATGAAAGGCTTTTTTATTTCGTATTAATGTGTTACTAGGTTTTTTAACTTTTTTTGCCATACTATAATTCTTCCAGTGTATATTCTTTGGAATCGCCTTTTCTCATATCTTTTATATTGAATTTACCTGATTTTGCTTCGTTTGATCCTATATATATGGCGTTAGATGCATTAATTCGGTTTGCTTTTTTGAAATAGGCTTTAGGTTTTTCCGGTTTTAAAGACAAGTCGCATTTAAAATCTTTTAGTCTCAGTTTAGCAGCAATTTTAAGAGCAAAATTACGGGAATCCATATCCATAAATCCTACTGTGTAGTCAATATCAGAATCTTTTCCAGGTGTTTTGTTGAGTTCTTCTAAAAGTTCTGATATTACGACATCACCAAAACCAAGCCCGACACAGGGCATTACATCTCCGCCGAGTTTATTAAGAAGGTTATTATATCTTCCTCCACCGAAGATAGCTCTGGATTTTTTATTAACATCAAATGCTTCAAAAACTATGCCGGTATAGTATGCTAAACCACGAATGATAGAAATATCAAAAAATAGATAATCAGCAAATCCCATACTTTTAGCAATAGCAAATAGTTCTTTTATCTCAATAACAGACCAATTGTCGTTTCCAAGTTGCTCTATGACCTGTTCCAAAGATTGAATGGAGATCAGTTTGAAAATCTTGTCTATATCCGTTTGAGGAACACCTTCTTCTTTTAAAAGTTCCACCATCTGCTCGTCTGAAATTTTACCGCGCTTATCTATAACTAAGAAACATGCGTCAAAGTGCTTTTTATCTATACCGGAGGCATCAAAAAGTTCACCAAGTACAGAACGACTTCCAATATGAACTTTTATGTCACTGCTTGTTAGTCCCATGCTGCTTACGGCATCAATAGCGGTTGATAGCACTTCTGCTTCAGCCATGACGGACTCTTCACCGATAATATCTAGATTCCATTGATAATGTTCACGTTTACGGCCTCTGGTCATTCTTTCATATCTGAAACACTGTCCAATCGCAGCCCATTTTATAGGGAAATTAAGAGCTTTCTGGCGGCTGATAATCATCCTGGCAAGGGAAGGAGTTAATTCAGGGCGAAGAGCCAGGCGTCTATTACTCTTGTCTTCAAAAGTATAAATTTGCTCAGATATTTCTTCTCCAGATTTTCTTTCCAGAAGTTCCAGTGTTTCTACGACGGGTGAATCATAAAATTCAAAGCCGTGAACTTTGGAAGCTTTACGCCAATAGTTAAATATTGCTTCGTGAACACGATATTCTTCAGGATAAAAATCCCGCATGCCACGTGGTGCTGCATATTTTGCCATAATAATAGGTAATCTCCGATAATTAAAAATAAGTAGTTAAACTTTTATCTATCAATATAAGCAGACATGTTAATAATTCGAGTAAAATATGAAAAAATTCTATTTAAAGACAAAGTTAGAAGTATAAATAATAAAAATATAATCAATAGCTTTTTATATGAAACTATAGTCTTAGTCTTATTTGTTTTTAATTTACCGTTTTATTTGAATTTTTCATGAATTGTTATAATTAGTCCAAATATTTCTTTTTATGGGTTAATAATTTATGGCTTTTATTATACTTTATTGAGAATATATTTAAACTAAGCATTAAATAATAAAAATCTTGCTAATAAACCAAAATAAGAATATCTCCGATATAAATGAAAAAGCTAAAACTTGAAAAATATCTCGAAAAAATACAGTTGCGGCGTAAAGTTGAAACCAATCACATCGCTCCCACTAAAATGTACAAGTTGACTGTAGTTATACCGGTGTATGGAGAACATGAGTATATTGGTAAAACTCTTCATTTCTTATCTGCTAATAGTTGTAATTATTTAGATAAGACACTCGTCTTGCTCGTTATAAATAATCCTGTTGAAGGTGCGAATATTGACTATGTAGAGGAGAATCAATATTTGCTACGGGAATTGAAGAATGGTTTTTTTCAGGAAAAGTGTTTATCTTTTGGCCAAAGCCCTTCTATTTTATCCAGTGAGAAACAGTTGAGTTTTGAACTCAAAACATTGGATAACCCATCCCTTAATCCCCTCCTGGGAGGGGACCAAAAACGGGTGGGTGACGAACATCAAGCATCAAGCATCGAACACTCGGTTTCAAAAAAGAGTCAGTTGAACCGTCTGAACTTAGCTTGGATAGATGCATCTAGTAATGGGAGGGAATTACCCGGAAGAGGTGGAGTTGGTATGGCGCGGAAGCTCGGTATGGATTCTGTTTTAAATTTTCTTAGCTGGGATAATGATCCGATAATAATCAGTCTTGATGCGGATACTCTTGTCGAAAAAAACTATCTAGCAGCAATTGAATGTTTTTTTTACGAGCATAAAGATATAGCTGCAGCCTCTGTAAACTTCAAACATCTTCCAGGAAAAACTCCTGAAGAGGAAAAAGCCATTAGGGAATATGAGTATTCTATAAGGTATTATGTTGAAAGTTTAAAGAGAGCCGGTTCACCATATGCTTATTATTCTATTGGTTCTGCTATGGTTTGCAGGTCTGATGCTTATATAAGGGCAGGGGGTATGAAACAGCATAGAGGTGGTGAAGACTTTTATTTTATGCAGGGACTTAGAAAACTTGGCCCTATTATGGAAATAACTGATACTAAAGTATATCAGTCAGCCAGGCCTTCAGATAGAGTTCCGTTTGGAACAGGGCCAAAAGTACAAAAATGTTTAAATGGAACAGAGTTGAAATTATACAACTCCAAAATATTTGATATTCTAAAAGAAACCTTGCAGATGATAGAAAACTGGATCAATGCCGAAGATGTAACTGATTTAAGACAATTTGTTGATTTTTTGCCGGAAGAGGCAAATGATTATTTTAATTCATTGAAGTTTTATCTTATATGGCCCAATATTTTAAAGAACAATGTAAAAGGCTGTAAAGAATTATCTATCAATGATAGAAAGCGGCTTTTATGGGCATTTCATGTTTGGTTCGATGCATTTAAAACATTGAAATTTATACATTATTTGGAGAGAAACTATCCTAAAACATACTCCAAAACAGATATTGCTTATATTGATGTCACATAATATAATAAATAACAAAAGCAATATTTGTTTTCTAAAATAACGCAAAGGACTCAATATGGAAAAAATAATGTTTGGGGTGGCTATAATCATACTGATCAGTGCATTTTCCACTAAACTTTCCAAACGCTTTAATGTGCCTTTATTAATAATATTTCTATTTATTGGAATGCTTGCTGGCTCTGAAGGTATAGGAAAAATTTATTTTGATGATAGCAATATTGCATATATTGTAGCAACACTTTCTTTGTGTTTTATACTTTTTGCCGGTGGTTTGGAAACGCAGGTAAAGGACATTAAACCTGTATTGAAAGAAGGAGCCTCGCTGTCTGTACTGGGTGTTCTCCTTAATGCAGTTTTTTTTGCATTTCCTATATATTTCCTTACAAAATTAAATCTTGCTGAGTCTTTTCTGGCTTCTGCAACAGTTGCTTCCACAGATGCGGCTACGGTATTTTTTCTTCTGAAATTTAATAATATTAACCTTAAACATAAATTGAGAAATATACTTGAGTTTGAATCAGGAAGTAATGATCCAATGGCTTATGTGCTTGTGCTGGTTTTTATCTCTGTGGTAAAAGCAGAAGGTGGCTCTTTTGTATATTACATAATTTTCTTTTTCAGACAAATGTTAATTGGGTTCGCAATGGGATTTATCTGTGGCTACCTTTCTGAAATAATACTGGAAAAATTAAAGCTAAAAATAGAAGAGTTGTATTCTATTGTTCTTGTTGGAATATTATTATTAACTTTTTCTGCGACAAATCTTGCCTATGGTAACGGTTTTTTGGCTATATATATTCTAGGTATAATGCTTAGGTCAAAAAAATATCTGTTTAAAAACAGTACGTTGAAATTCTTTTCAGTTATTTCATGGTTTATGCAGATGACACTTTTTATTTGCTTAGGACTTCTAGTTTTTCCTTCACAATTAATAGGGTTTACATTGGTTGGTATAATTTTAGCATTGATACTTGTGTTTATTGTACGTCCAGCGAGTGTTTTTGCGACCCTATTCTTTTTTGGGAAGAAACTCAATGCAAAGAGTAAACTTTATATTTCATGGGGAGGACTGAAAGGAGCTGTTCCTATTGTTTTTGCTATATTTGTAAAAGTTTCCGGGATACCTAATGCTGATATTATATTTAATTTGATTTTCTTCATCGTTATAGTTTCTGTTCTCATTCAGGGAACAACTTTGGCTTTTGCTGCAAAATTTTTAAAACTTGATAGCGAAGAAGAGATTTTAAAAGATAAGTCCGAAACTAGAGAACTCGAATACTTTGAAGATCAGATGCTAGAATTGAATATTTTAGCTGATTCTAAATTTTTAGATAAACGTCTTTCGGAGATTACCCTTCCTGAGGATTCTTTAATTACGCTGATAAAACGGGGGGAAGAGTATATACATCCAAAAGGTAGTACTAAGATCAAGGTTAATGATAAGCTTATCATTATGTGCAAAGATAAAGTTGATTTTTTTAATTATATAGAAGACACATCAGCCAGCGGTTAGTTAGTCTGGCTGGGCGCTGTACCAATATCTTTATCCTTAACTGTTAGTGATGCATCTGGCAGCTTTGTATCTCCATAGTAGTATGGATTGCTTGCTTCTTTCTGTTCGAGAGCCTTCATGTAACAGCTGTTGGCTTTTTCCAGCTCTCCTTTTCTTATATAGGCCATACCAAGTCCCATATATGCAGAAGGTGCTTTTTGTATTTTTAAAGCTTCGTTAAAAAAATCTATCGCTTTATCAAATTTTCCTAGTGAATTCATTGTCCAGCCTTTCATTATAATAGCCCAGACATTGTCAGGATCATTTTCAAGTTTATTGTTTAATTGATTAAGAATATTTGTTTTCATTTTTTCAAGGATTTCATCACTATCTACACGGCTATCTATAATTGATGCACTGGGTAATTTTTTCTTATTACTGTCAGGCTGCATATTTTGATCGAGAGAAAAAATGTTGAAAGAAACATTTAGGACTAATAATGAGAGTATAGAAATGTATAATATTTTTTTCATTTTACTATTCCTTCCTTTTAGGAGTATAATGTTGAATTATTTTTTAAGATTCTTCTACGGATGTTTTGTTTTTTTTAGTTTTTAAAAAAAACAAAAATACTGTCGTAACTAATAATATTATCATTAAATATCTGAATGCGTCTATATAAGAGAGCATTCCAGCTTGTTGCTGTAGCCCTAAATATATCATCTGATTTGCTTCTGTGGTAGTTGTGCTAAATTCAGTTTTAAGGTATTGGAGTGTGTTATTATATGCCGGATTTAGAGGTGTTATATTCTTGACTAGATAGTTTTGATGTACTTGACTTCCTCTGGCTACGACTGTGTTTACAAAGGATATACCTACACTCCCACCGATGTTCCTCATTAGGTTAATCATTCCTGTACCATATTCAATTTTTTCTTTAGCAATGAACATAAATGCGACAGCATTAATAGGTACAAAGACTAGCGCTGTACCAAGTCCCATTAATGCTCTGGCTGAAGCAATAGTACCAAAGTTTGCCTGTAAATTAAATTTTGTCATGTAGTAAAGGGCTAGAACTGTTATTAACCATCCGGCAATAGTTACATATTTAGGACCGAATTTTGAAGACAAAAGTCCGGCAGCACCCATACCTATAAACACAAGGCTTCCAGCAACCGCTATAACCAGGCCGCTTAGGAATGCGGTATATCCCATTAAAGTTTGAAGGAGTACAGGTATAGCTTCAGTTACCGCATAAAAAGACATCCCCACAGCAAACATTGCGAGCGTTGCTATTGCAAAGTTGACATCTTTAAGCATTCTCAAATCAA
>CAZVCD010000163.1:0-6391 GCA_964625675.1 uncultured Victivallales bacterium
GACCTCTGACCTCTGACCTCTGACCTCTGACCTCTGACCTCTGACCTCTGACCACATTATCCGCAATGGAAGAATTCATCTACTATTTTCTGCAGAGAAGCACCGTCTCCATATACTTTTTCACTTAGGTTGAAGTCGTTGTAACCCTTAAGTTCGCGCGCCAAACCATCAATCATACCGGCAGGAAAAACTCCATATTGTTCGTATATAACTCTTTTTTCAAGAAGAACATCTGCCGCTTCATGGCATGATGCAGGTAGTTGTGGTAGTACTAAATCTTTATTTTTATTTACATCCTCTTTGACATATAGTTTTTTTGCTATTTTCAGAGATTTATCATTTTCAAGCCCGTGCCTTGCTGCAACTGTCATACCAGCCAACAATAAATAAATATTAGCAGAACCGTCAGGACTTCTTAACTCAACTGTCTGATTACTAATATATTCTTTAGGAAGTTCCTTTTCATTAGGATTAGCATCAAGTATCATATTCTGTACGCCAACCCAACCCAATGGCACTCTGACAAGAACAGACCTGTTACTATCGCCCCAGCAAATATTGGTTGGAGCTTCCTGGTGAGGTACAAGCCTTAGATAAGAAGTTGGAACCGTATTGCCAAAAGCAGAGAGTGAAGCAGACAATTCCAGAAAACCGCCTATCAGTTTTTTGGCATTATTATTCAACCCTTTTTCATCCACAATCATGTTCTTTCCATCTTTTACCAATCTAGTATGAACATGCATTCCACTGCCGGCCTGTCCTACAATAATCTTAGGAGCAAAACTAATTTCTAAGTCATACTTGTATGCGACTTCTCTTAAAGCCCACTTTGCAATAACCAGCTGATCAGCTGCATCTTCTACAGGTACCGGTAGAAACTCTATCTCATGCTGCACATACTCACGATCTCCACTTATAATATTTCCAACTTCTGAATGACCATATTTTATTCTCCCGCCAATCTGACTTATTACTTCCATTGCATCACGTCTTAAAAATTCCCATTTGGAAAAGGGATGAGATTCATGGTAACCCTTCTGCGGTGTAATCTCATATATGGGGTCAAGATCTGAATAAACATAGTATTCAAGTTCTCCAAGTGCTTCCAAGGTCATGCCAGTTTTTGCTTTTAATTCTCTATGAGCTTTGCGAAGAACATTTTCCGGGGCACTTTCCAGAGGTTTTCCATCCTTGTTATAATATGAACACAATATATCAACTGTAGGTGTTTCTGTGAATGGATTTACAAAGGCAGTCTTATAACGCGGTACAACATACAAATCACTTGAGCTGGCCTCAATATATGAAAAAAGGCTGGAACCATCAACTCTTTCACCGATAGAAAGAGTTTTATCCAAATGCTCCATGTCATTTATAACGAAATTAAGCAACTTCAATTTGCCGTCACCACCGACATATCTGAAGTTAAGCATCTTGATGTCATTTTCTTCAATAAACTTTATTATGTCAGCTTTTGTAAACTCAACTGCCGGCTTATTTAGATACTTCGCAATTTTATTTGGATTCAATGCTATTCCAGTATTCATAGTTCAGTTCTCCTTGAGGTTATTTTATAAACACATATTGTTATTATATCAAAATAAGTTATTATTAGCAATAAGTAAATTAGTAAATTAAACTTTTATTTCGGGGTTTATTTATGAAAAAAAATGATATCGACAGAACAATCATTATCGGCCATAAAAATCCCGATACAGACAGTGTTGCTGCTGCTGCCGGATATGCCGTTTTTAAAAAAAAACAAGGACTTAAAAATATTATACCGGCATGCACTGGAATACCGAATGCCAAGACCGAATTTTTATTCAAAAAATTCAAAAAAAAACTTCCTCTGACAATAAAAGATGTATACCCTAGACTAAAAGAGGTAATGAACATCTGTTCTACTGCAGTTAAACCCGAGCAAATACTTTTGGAAGCACTGGAGACAATACAGAAAAGCCATTGGTACAGGGTTCCTGTCGTTTGCGATAATAATTCTTTTTTAGGCATGATAAGTCTCTTTGACCTGTCTAACCGTTTATTCAGTACTTCTGCTAAAATAGATGACTGCAGTCAGGGGTTACTAAAAAGGGAAGTACGAACTTCAGTTGACTTAGCAGCCAGAACACTGGCAGCTGAAAAACTTACCCTTTACAACGAAAGCAAAGTCGAAACTCTTCATGTATATGTTGCAGCAATGAGTATCACAGGGTTCAGAAGTCACATACTTGAGCGTAAACCGGAGAACTTGATTGTTGTAGTTGGTGACCGTGAAGATATTCATTATATGGCTGTTGAGCTTCAAGTACGCATGCTTATTATTACCGGTAATTCTCCAATAGGAAAAGGCATAGTAGAAATAGCAAGAGAAAAAGGAACATCTATATTACAGACAGAATATGATTCTGCTACGACTGTTAGAAGATTAAAATTCAGTTCTCCTGTTGAATATATGATTCAGAAAGACGTAAAAACATTTAACGTGAATGAAAAAGTGTCAGATGTGCGCAGAATTGTAATGAACTCACCTGAGGATATTTTTCCTGTCATAAATAATAAGGGAAAACTTAAGGGAATATTTTCTAAAAACGACCTTAACAAAACGCCCCGCACAAAACTTATCCTCGTTGACCATAACGAACTCGAGCAGTCTATTGACGGAACAGCTGAAGTGCCTGTGGTGGAAGTTCTTGATCACCATAGAATAAACATGCAGGCTACCATTAATCCGGTAGTAATTAACATAGATGTAGTCGGCAGCACATGCACACTAATAGCCGAACTGTTTAAAAAAACTGCTGTTCCTTTAAGCAAACAACTGGCAGGTATACTAATGGGAGGAGTAATTTCAGATACTCTCTTACTACACTCACCTACTTCTACCGAGAGAGATGCCAATATTCTCAAATGGCTGGAAAAAAAATCTGAGACTTCAGCAAAAAAACTTGCTGAAGAGTTCTTCAACATTGGTTCTCTAATTGCTTCTCTGCCTCCAACAGAAGTGCTCACTTCGGATAAAAAAGACTATACTGTTTCTAACATTAACTTTTCAATCGCACAGACTGAAGAAATTTCATTTGTCAACTTCAATACTAAGGCAGACAACATATTGAAAAAACTTAAAAAAATAAGAAATGAAGAAAAGCTCAACTTTTTTGCCTTATTGGTTACAAATATATCAGATGAAAATTCGCTTTTACTTGTGGATGGAGACAAGGTGCTAATTGAAGCCTTACCGTATAAGCAACTTAATCCTAACCTATTTGACCTGCCGGACATACTAAGTCGAAAAAAACAGCTACTACCTCTACTCCTAAAGGTACTTCCACAGGCAGCAGATAATTATATATAGGTCAAGATAAATCTTGTTTTTGTCTTTTGCTTTGTCACGTTGCTAAACTTTGTTTATTATGAAGAAGTTAAAATGCAAATTCCTGTACATTTAAATTATATGCTCGATGTATATCTTTATCATTATATTTATCTTCGGTTCTCTGCTCCAGATCTGCCTCTGTATAACCAGAACATATATCCAGAATACTGATTGATTGATTTTTATGATCAGCCTGAAATATTATACGCCAGGTCCTATATGCAAGACAATAATTAGACTCCTGATCACCAAATTCTGTTACTCTTTTACGTTTACTATTAAAAGGCTCCGAGCTTAACTGCAATTGGGCAAAACGAAATACATCTAACCCTGTCTGCTGATATATCCAATCCTTTTTCTTTTTTGAAAAAATTTGCAGCTTATTGTGAAGAAATTCAATCATCATCATGTTACAGATATAATGTAAAATAACATGTATAAACAAGAATTATTATAGCTGAAGGGCAAATAAGATTTTATTTGCCCTTCAGCTTTTTTTAGTCATTAATACAATGATCTTACTGGTTAAACAGCTCCACTGGCAATTCACCAGCTGAAGGATAACTTTTTTGAGTTCCAGGCTTTTGAACACTTACTGCGGCGACTTTGTTTGCTCTCCTGACAGCCTCTTCAACATCAAATCCAGCAGCAAAGAAATAGCCAAAACTACCGATAAAGCTGTCACCGGCACCGGTAGTATCAACAGCCTTTACTTTTTCTGTCTCAATATGCTTATATGAATCTTTGTCAATTATCAGGCTTCCTCTCTCCCCCAGAGTCATAATAATCATCTTAGGGCCTTTTTTAAGTAATGCTCTACCAGCGTCAACTGCATCCTCAACTGAATCAACACTCATTCCAGTCAATAACTCTGCTTCAGTTTCATTAGGACAGAATATATCTGCAAGTCTTATAACATCCTCAGGTATACCCTCTTCAGGTGCAGGTGCGGGATTAAATACAGTCATCACACCTTCTTCGCGTGCTATCTGAAGAGCTTTTTTTGTCACATTGAGCAATATTTCCATCTGGCAGATAAGGACTTTGGATTCCGCTATATCACCCCTTGCGGCCTCAACTTCATCCTCCGTTAGCAGATTATTAGCACCGGCGACAACAATGATTGAATTATGGCCGGTTGAATCTACTGAAATAGGAGCAACGCCTGAAGATGCTTTGTCAGTAAAATAAATATATTTCTCATTCATTTTCAATGATTTATAATTTTCAAGAGTCTCTTTTCCAAAAACATCTTTTCCAAGTTTAGTAACCATTGTAACATCAGCACCCAATTTTGCAGCCGCAACAGCCTGATTGGCACCCTTCCCGCCAAATCCCATCTCAAATTTATTTCCATGAATAGTTTCACCTATTTTAGGCATACGATCAGTATAAGCTATTAAATCATAATTAGATGATCCCACAACACATATTTTAGGTTTTTTATTTAACATATCTATTCCTTCCTATACACTTAAACTATTTTTGCCAATATTATCAAAATCAATCCGATCAAATATGAAATAAACATAACTGTAAGCAGTTTATTTGTTCCTTTTGGTGCATCTTTAAACTCTCGCCAGATAAATACACCCCAAATGGCGGCAATAAGTGTAGCTCCCTGTCCAAGTCCATAAGAAATTGAAGGCCCTGCTATACTTGAAGCAAGAATACTGAATGCCATTCCAATATTCCAAATTATCCCTCCGAGTATACCTATAAAATGTAAGCTGAAACTGCCGTCTTTAAAATATTGTTTGTAAGTACAGGGTTCGCCCGTTATTGGTTTGTACATATTTATACTGTTCCATAAAAAGTTTGAAACAAGAAGTCCAAATGAAAAAACAACAACAGCGGTATAAGGGCTTAATTTGCCGGGAGCAAGATTTTGAAAATCCATAGACATAGATGCAGCAACAAACCTATAGAAAAATCCCATTAATACACCAGCTATGAGTGAAATAATAATTCCTTTAGCAGCTCCACTTGACTTTTTTTCCCCTGAGCTCAATTTGCCATAAGCTATAGCTGTAATAATAATTGCTATAACAACTCCTGCTACTCCGATAAACAGTACATAAGGATTGCCTACAGGGTTTGGTATGTAATTTGCAATTACTCCTATTGCTAAAGCAAGCCCGACAGCTATCGGAAACGCAACAGCCATTCCTGCTATCTGAATAGCAACAACAAGCAGAATATTTGAAATATTAAAAACCACTCCACCGATAAAAGCAGATGATAGATTTCCTCCTGTCGCCTGACCTAAATCTACTAAAAACGAGCGACCTTCTGCTCCATAACTTCCCATGGTAAAAGCAAGTACTAATGACAAAATCATAACACCAATAGCGTAATCCCAGTAAAACAGTTGAAACGGCCATTTTTTCTCACCAACCAATTTCTGAGTATTCGCCCATGACCCCCAACATATCATCGTAACAACACACATTAGAACCGCAAGCCCATACGAATTAATAATTACCATAACCAAATGTCCTTTCTTTATAGTTTATCTATCTTATAACTTAAAAATATAAACACTCAATATCCAAGTTAATAACTCCAATTCCATTCCGACGGTTACTGGATATTCAATCCAGCTTTTCTGATTACTTTTTTTGATCTACAGTCTACAGTCTCAAATTCTAATAGGAAGTCAACGCTATTTCAGCGCTACCTTTATATAACTTACTAATCCATCCAAAAACATCTGGACTGACATAATAATCAAAAGCATCCCCATTAAGCGTTCTACTGCTATCAGCCCTCTTTCTTTTAGTAGTTTATAAAAATACGTAGAAAACAGAAGTATAGTAGAAGAAGCAGCCCAGGCGATAATTATTGATATTAAATTAAAAATCATGTGAGTATGGTCTAAAAGCAATATCACAGCTAGTGCTGAAGGACCTGCAACAAGAGGAATGGCAAGCGGAACAACAAAAGGCTCACCGGATAATTTATCTCCCACCATCCCTTATCTGTAGGAAAAATCATGTGCATCGCAATTACAAA
>CAZVCD010000164.1:0-6381 GCA_964625675.1 uncultured Victivallales bacterium
GGAATTATTTCACCATATTTAGTTAAGTTATCGGTCAATGGACAAGAAGAAATAGGTAAAAAAGTAGGAAATATTTATGCCGCTTCAACTATCGGAAGTATTTTGGGCACACTTTTCGTTTCTTTTTATCTTATAGGCTTAGTTGGTACAAATAAAGGAATACAACTTCTATGTATTCCTCTGATTATCTGTAGCATTCTCTCCTTTACTTACTCATCATATAAAAAGTGATGCAATCCTGTTTTAATGTAACCCCTTAATGTTTAAAAACTTTGCTTTTAAAAAACCTAAAGAATGGTTTGTTTCAGATTAAAAAAAATGAAATAGATGAGAGACATTGATTGTTTTTATGCAAAATTCAGCTATTTTAATCAGCTGAATTTAGAAAAAAATCAGGAAATCTTGTCTTTTTCGATACTATAAAAAAGTAAGTTTGTTGTATATCAACAGGTTAAAAAGCAAATTCCCTAATCATTAAAATTTAGCAACACATTATTTAAAAAAACATTAAATGAAATTTAGAAAAAAAAACTTTACTGTTTCAATTTTTTTATGGGCTACTACATTTCTTCTGCTTTCAGGGACAGCTTTTCTCTATTTAAGTTCATGTAAGTCTGCCTCCCCATCAAAAAAGGGATTAATAGTATATAAAACGTCCAATATCAAGGGTTATGAGAACAAACCGATAATCATTGATTATTATTTTATCAACAGCATGAACCGGCTCAACTCCTATGCAAAGCAAAACAATTTAACTCTTTTTGTTACAAGCTCATTTCGCAAAGCTAATCAAAAAGTTAACGGTGCAATAGTCCCACCAGCAAAAAAATCAAACCATTTAGCCGGACATGCGATAGATATGAATATTGAAAGTAATGGTAAATGGTATGATTCAAAATTAATGCGCAGAGAAAACATAAAAAATCTCCCTTATAATATTCAGATTTTTTTTAATGATATAAAAAAAGATAAAAGATTGCGCTGGGGCGGAGATTTTTCCAGACAGGACCCAGTACACATAGACGATTACTTAAATAAAAGCCACAAAGCATGGGCGAAAAGGTTTAACATAGTTCAGCAACAATTAAAATAAAAAATTAATAACTAACGGAGTCAAAATGAGAACAGAAGCTGCAATTACAGAATTAAAAAAACGAAAAGAAGCCGCATATTTAGGAGGAGGAGAAAAAAAAGTTGCCAACCAGCATAAAAAAGGTAAACTAACAGCCAGAGAAAGAATTGACTTACTCCTGGATGATAATTCTTTCGAAGAGTTTGATTTATTGAAAGAACACCGCTGTATCAACTTTGGATTAGAAAATGTAAAATTACCTACAGATGGAGTTATAACAGGATACGGTACGGTTGACAGTAGACCCGTTTTCATTTTCGCACATGATTTTACTGTTTTAGGCGGTTCTCTGTCAGAAACATTTGCCGAAAAAATCATAAAGGTTATGGATATGGCAGGACAGGTCGGTGCCCCATTAATCGGATTGAATGACTCAGGCGGAGCAAGGATTCAGGAAGGTATTGAAAGTTTGGCAGGGTATGGGGAAATATTTTTCAGAAACGTTCAGTACTCCGGCGTTATACCTCAAATTTCAGCTATTATGGGGCCATGTGCAGGAGGCGCAGTTTACTCACCAGCAATAACAGATTTTAACGTAATGGTAAAACATACCGGTTCTATGTTTGTAACCGGTCCTAAAGTTGTAAAAACTGTAACAAACGAAGATGTTGACTTTGAAACACTCGGCGGAGCTGTTGTAAGTTCTACAAAAAGTGGAAATGCACATTTTGCTGCCGAAGATGAAAAAGATGCTATTAATACTATAAAAAAACTGTTAAGTTATATTCCTCAGAACAATTCGTCTAAAACTCCGATACAACCATGCAACGACCCAAAAAACAGAGTAGCGGACAACTTAGATTCAATTATACCTAACAACTCCCATATGCCGTATTGTATTCAGGAAATCATTACATCAGTAGTCGATAATGGTGACTTTTTTGAAATACACAAATTGTATGCGCCAAATATCATTGTTGGTTTTGCAAGACTAAACGGAAAAAGTGTCGGGATTGTAGCTAACCAGCCAAACTTTCTGGCCGGTGTACTGGATATTAACGCATCTAGAAAAGCTGCAAGGTTTGTAAGGTTCTGTGATACATTTAATATACCATTAATTACCTTTGTAGATGTACCCGGATTCCTTCCTGGTACAACACAGGAATACGGCGGAATTATAACACATGGTGCAAAATTACTTTATGCTTATTCAGAAGCAACAGTGCCTAAAATATCTGTAATTACCAGAAAAGCTTATGGCGGTGCATATATAGTAATGAGTTCGAAGCATATTGCTGGAGATATTAATTATGCCTGGCCTACAGCCGAAATTGCAGTTATGGGTGCAAAAGGCGCAGCAGAAATTATCTTCAGAAAAGAAATAAAAGATGCCGAAAATCATGATAAAATATTAGATGAAAAAATCGAATACTACCAGAAAGAATTCGAAAATCCTTACCAGGCAGCAAAAAGAGGGTATATTGACGATGTTATACTGCCTGCAGAAACAAGGAGTAAGCTTATCACTGCATTAGAAATACTAGGGTCTAAGAAAAAAACAAGACCTCAAAGAAAACATGGTAATATTCCATTATAAAAGAATATTTTTATTACTAATAAGAATGCTATTAAAATAACTTTAACTGATAAAACAGGTTAATATATGAAAAAGAAAATCGGTTTTATGGATACATCCTTCAGGGATGGTTTCCAGTCATGTTTTGGCGCCCGTGTTAAAACATTGGACTTTATTCCGGCGCTTGAAGCAGCAGTTGCAGCTGGAACAACTAATTTTGAAATAGGTGGCGGTGCGCGTTTTCAAAGCCTCTACTTTTACTGTCAGGAAGACGCTTTTGATATGATGGATAAATGCCGCGAGGTTGTTGGTCCAGAGATAAACTTGCAAACTCTTGCCAGAGGGGCAAATGTTGTAGGCCTTACATCTCAGTCCCGTGATATCATTGATTTGCACGCAAAACTTTTCAAAAAACATGGTGTTTCTACAATCAGGAATTTTGATGCGCTTAATGATATAAGAAACCTTGAATATTCCGGTGCAAGAATACACTCGCATGGTTTAAAACATCAAGTTGTTGTAACATTAATGGCATTACCTCCCGGCATAGATAAAGGTTATGCTCATTCTCCAAAATTTTATATTGACTGTGTACAGAAAATTCTTGATGCTGAAATCCCTTATGACAGTGTTTGCTTTAAAGACGCTTCCGGAACATGTACTCCAAAAACTGTTTTTGAAACAATATCAGGTGCAAGAAAAATTCTCCCTGAAGGGACTATAATACAATTCCATACACACGATACAGCAGGCATGGCTATTTCATGCAATATGGCAGCTATCGAAGCCGGCGCAGATATTATTGATTTATCAATGCAACCATGCAGTGGTGGAACAGGCCAATGTGACATTTTAACTATGTGGCACAATTTAAAGGGCTCAAATTACACCCTGGATATTGACTATAAAAAAATTATGGAAGCTGAGGAAGTATTTTTACATCAGATGGAAGAATACTATCTCCCTCCCGAAGCCCAGTCAATAAATCCTTTTATTACATTTTCTCCAATGCCAGGCGGAGCATTAACAGCAAATACACAGATGATGAGAGATAACGACTGTATGCACCTTTTTCCTAAAGTAATTAAAGAAATGGAAAATGTAGTTGCCAGAGGTGGGTATGGTACATCAGTTACTCCAGTATCACAATTCTATTTTCAACAGGCTTTTGCTAATGTTACACAAGGTAGCTGGAAAAAAATAACTGATAGTTATGGCAAGATGGTTCTTGGTTACTTTGGTCGTACTCCAAGTACACCTGATCCGGAAATCATCAAACTTGCTTCACAGCAACTGGGTCTAGAGCAAACAGTAGAAAACGTTCATGATATTAATGATAGAAACCAAAATCTAGGTATAGATGCGGCGATTAAAAAACTTAAAATCGCAGAGATTCCTGAGACGGAAGAAAATATTTTTATCGTAGCTACTTGCACAGATAAAGGTATAGAGTATCTAAAAGGTGACAAGACATTTGGTATCAGATATAAGAAAGACATGATACCGACATCCGAATCACCTGTTCAGAAAGAAAGTTCTGAGCCTCCAGAAGAACATTATTATACAATAACAGTTTCAGGTGAACCGCATACATATTTTCACAAAGATGATGTTTGTAATGGATCACAATATCCAATTAGAATTGTAGAAGATCTTTCATCCTCAGTTCTGAACGAAAATGAAGTTGAACTTCGTGCACCAATGCCCGCTTCTATTTGTAAAATTTTAGTTGAAGCCGGAGACAAGGTTAAAGCCGGAGACCCTGTACTAATGCTTGAAGCAATGAAGATGGAATCTGAAATTATGGCTGAAGATGACGGCATCATTATTAGAGTTGCTGTTAAAAAGGGTCAAACGGTTGCTCACGGAGATGTGCTAATGATAATAGAACATGATGAGTAACATATAAGTAATTGTCCATCCAGCACAGAGGCACACTACAAAATTTTATAATCATTGCGCGTTGGTTGCAGAACTCCTCTATCAACGCGCATAATTTGTCATGTTAATTGTTTTCTAAAAACGCTTCATAAACTAAAGAAACAATGCCGCCATACTGCCCTGTTATAAAATCATCCCCTTTGAATTTCTCTAATGGGAATGGATCATTACCATAATTTTCAGAATGTTTCTTGTTTGTCAGAAGAACAATTGAAAGGTTATAATATGGGTCTATAACAGTGGCAGTGCCAACCCAACCCGTATGCCCTACAGCCAAACTACTTGCATAAGAACCAAACAACGCAGGCATATCGCCGTTCCCTGCCCTTCTCCACCCTAATCCAAACGTAATATCAAAATCTGATGGTTTAACAAACTGGTCAAGAACATTCTTGTCAAATATTTTCATATCCCCGTATCCGCCCCTATTTAGCATTACTTGAGTAAGGATACCTAAATCATGAACAGTTGAAAACAGCCCCGCATGTCCGGCAATCCCATCCATTGCATAGAAACCTTTTTCATCATGTGCTTCACCCTGCAGTACATCAGTTCTGATACCAGGATAATCTCTTCTATGTCCTCTGGTTGTTCCATGGATTTCAGTCGCTGCAAACTCACTTTTTACTCTTCCCTTACGAAGAGGCACATACATCGTATCTTTGAGCCCCAATGGTTTATATATTTCATTCTCTACATACTCATCCTGCCTCATTCCAGTAATAGATTCTATAATCAGCCCAAGGAGCATATAATCCGTATCACTGTAAATAGTCTGTTTTCCTTTTTCATAAAGAAACGGTACTTTTGTTTTAAGCAGATCTATGGTTTTATCTCTATTCATAGAGTGAAATTCAGGTCCAACATCATTGTCAGGCAGAAAAAAATGGACTTCCGGCGCATATCCGGCTATATGATTCAAGAGATCCTTTACAGTTATTATATCTCTTCTATCTCCACTATATTCTTTTATATACTCTTTTACTGGTCTATTAACATCCAGTTTTCCTTCTGATGCTAATTTCATCAGCGCAAAATTAGTTGAATACATTTTGCTGTTAGATGCTATATCAAAAAGCGTATTAGTTTCCATTGGATCAAATTTATCCATAAACTCGCCGCCATCAGCAAATTTTCGTTTATATCCATATGCAGTCTGTTTAATCATCTTTCCGTCTTTAATTATCTGTAAGACCGCACCCGGAAACCCTTCCTCTATTTCTGAGTTAATTAAAGCATCAATTCTATCTAATTTTTCTGAATTGAAACCCACATCGGCTGCCCCAGCTTTATTTATCTTTGAGAAAGGAACATATACATTCAAAAATGCATTGTCGGGCTGAATATTTAAAACTTTCAATGTATTACATCCATCCTGTATTAACTCCCCAATTTCCAATACCGCATCAGCTTTTGAGCTTAATGTTTTATCAAGAGAAACAGCCACACCATTAACATATAAATCAGCATTAGTAGCACTATGGTTTTCAACCCTAATTTTAAAGCTGTTATTATAGGCATTAAAAGTCCTTCTATTGAATGAATAATCTTTATTGGTTTCTCCATTAGAAGGAAATTTTGATACTATTTGTGGAATAATCTTATTCATATCATCTCCTATATCTTATTTATGATCTGAGGTATTCTTTCAAATTACTCAAGTACCTTATCTTTTTATTATATGTTTTTTCTTACAGACATGCAATTAAAGAATCAACTAAAACAGCCTTTTGTCCATAAACTCAAGTTAAACTTCTTTTTGTCTTTTTATTTTGTAGCGTAGTTAAATTTT
>CAZVCD010000165.1:0-4193 GCA_964625675.1 uncultured Victivallales bacterium
CAGCCATCATGACATCACGACAATCGCTTGAATTAATACCAGCAACTCCTAATAGTCCGCTTTTTTTATTTAATATTATATCAATTTCTTCATGTGTATTTCCAAGTTCAAGCAGTCTCAGCACTATTGCTGGGTCAATGTCTCCGCAGCGAGTGCCCATTACCAATCCTTGCAGAGGAGTCATGCCCATGGATGTATCAATGACTTTTCCTGAGTCTATGGCAGCCATGCTGGCGCCATTTCCTAGGTGGCATGTAATTAGCTTTACTTCTTCAAAGGCTACCTTAAGATAACTTGCGGTAGCTGTAGCAACATAATGATGAGACGTTCCATGAAAGCCATATTTTCTTATGCCGTGTTTTGTATACAATTCATAAGGAATGGCGTAAATATAAGCTTCGGGCGGCATTGTCTGATGAAACGCAGTATCAAAAACTGCTACGTTAGGTACGCCTGGAAATAATTTTTCACAAGCTTCAATTCCCGATAAATTAGGAGGATTATGTAAAGGTGCAAGTTCAAAACACTCTTTGATTATCTTTTTAACTTTTTCATCAACAATAACCGGTTCTGTTATTGTTTCTCCACCATGAACTACTCTATGCCCGATAGCAATAACATCTGTAATGCTAGTAAGAACTCCTTCTTCAGGGTCAAGAAGTTTTGAACAAACACATTTGAGTGCATCACTATGAGTTAAATATTCACCCGCTTTAAGTCTTTTTTCATCAATTTCAATATCTGTTTTAGCTTTTATTCCTTCGCCGCTTGTATAGATCAAATGTGGTGTTGCCATACCAATGCACTCAATCTGTCCACTGGCAAGAACTTCCTGTTTCCCAAGCCAGGAAAAATCAAAAACAGTAAATTTCAACGAAGAACTTCCAGCATTAATTACCAACATTTTCATGAATAATCGCCCCCTATTAAGTTTTAAATATTTTAAATAGTTAACAAATTAAAATTATTGTCATTTATCTATGCGAATAGTAAGGCTAAACAGCAAACTGGATACCAGCTATAAAAGTAGTTGCCGAATATCCGTAACTAGAATTTAACAGCCTGTTCATAAGCGCATAAATCTTTGATTATAGATTGGTCTGTACATAAATGTTATAACTCTATGATAACAAATAATATAAAGAGAACAATTTTAATTATATCTTATTCTATTAATTATTTAAAGCTTTTTATAGGAAAAATATACAAAAGTTATACCATAAAAATCTATTAAATATTTAGGATAAGTATCAGTATGAAAACGATACAGCATTATTTTGATATATTTTTTAATGATCTTAAATATTTTATTCGTTCCTGGACTCCAGGATGTGAATAATAAAAAGCCGAGTAAAAGGGGTGAGGATGTAAATTAGAAAGGTTGTCTACAGATAATTTCACCAATGCATCTATCAAATAGTCAGGTGTTCCTATTAGCTTCACTGCAAATTGGTCAGCCTGTTTTTCAAATATTCTGGATAAAATATGAAACATTGGAGAAAAAGGGAAGAGTATAATTCCAAAGAGGAATTGCAGTAGAAATATTTTCATGGGAAACAAATATATACTAGCTATGTTGTGCCCAATGTTGATGTTAAAAAGAAGGAGGAGAAAGTTGCAATCTATCAGTGTATAGGCAATAAAGAAAAAAAACAGCGATATAATTTCAAAGAGTATTATGTTTTTTATAATGTGTTTTTTCTTCCAGTGCCCACCTTCATGCGCTACAACGGAAAGTATTTCGTCTGAAGTCATTTTTTCAAGCATGGTGTCAAACAGCACAATTCTTTTTACGGTACCGATACCTGAAAAATAAGCGTTAGTATGTTTAGTTCTTTTTGAAGCATCCATCTTTAACACTTTATTTATTTTTATACCCACTTTTTCCATAAGTTTTCCAAGAGATGCGGAAAGTTGTTCATTTTCCACAGGAACAAATTTATTAAAAAGAGGCTCTAAGATATACGGAGAAATATACATCATAAAAATAGTAAAGATAAAAAATAGACACCATACCCATAACCACCAGTAATGGGGACTGACTGAAACTAGATAAAGCGCTCCCGTACATAATGCAGAAAACAATATGGTTGAAATCAATAACGATTTAAAAAAATCAGATACCCATAATTTGACTGTCATCGTATTAAAGCCATACTTTTTTTCAATCTTAAACGTGCTATATAGGTCAAATGGGATTTGAAGTAGGGTATGGGCGTATGTAATAAAAAGGAAAAATAGTATTGCGGATATTATATATGGCAAGTTTAGCCCGAGCACCCAGTTGCAATATAAATTAAACAGGTCGGTAAATAGAAAGACTAGAAGAAGTGTTGCTCCATATACCGAAGATAAAAGACCAAAACGTATCTTTTCTATCGTATAATTCTTAATTTTATCTAAATTTTCCTGATTTATAACCTTTTCGAATCCTTCGGGGATATTAGAACCGAATTTTCTTAAATGTGCGTAATTCAAATATTCCAGATAATATCCCAAAAACTTTATCAGAATATAGGCAATAAAGATTACAATCAGTAAGTATTTCATAAATATTATTATAATAAGTCTTCATCAGTTTTAGCATCTATTATCTTGAATTCTTCGATATGGATATTAGGATCTCCTCTGAAGGAAAGACCTCTTCCGTATTTTTCTTCAAGTTCACCAAGAAATATAGCATCATCATTCTTAAGTCTTGCTAAGACAGAGGGATTCATTATAATACGGACTTCAAGTTCTTTATCCCATTGCTTGCGTTTTAGTATTTCTTTAAGGAGCCTTTGTATCTCTACGCTGGTTGTTAGTGGAGATTTGACTTTACCTTTACCGCCACAATATGGACATGGGTCATAGACTTTATCCAGCAAACTTTCCTGATCTCTCTGTCGAGTCATCTGCATAAGACCTAATTGTGATATTGGCAAAGCCCTGGTTTTAGCTCTATCGTTTTTTAACTGTTTCCGCATCCTTCGTAGAACTTTTTCATTGTCTTTAAAGTTAGACATATCTATATAATCAATTACAAGCAGTCCACCTATATTTCTTAATCTTAGTTGACGCGCCAATTCATCTGCCGCTTCAAGGTTTGTTGTAAGGATTAAATCGTTCTTCTTACCAGTGGATTTTGATGAACCTGTATTTACATCAACAGCTATCAATGCCTCTGTTTCGTCAATACAAATATAACCGCCACTAGGCAATGATACCTGACGTTCAAAAATTCTGGCAACTTTATCCTTAACATCATAATACTCAAAAATAGGACTTGCTTTCTGGTACAGCTTTATTCTTTTAATCATTTTTCGACTAACAAGGCGGGACATAAAATCTTTGATGTATGTAAAATCATTTGGATCATCAATAATTACTTCATCAATATCTTCTGTCAGAAAATCGCGCATACTTTTTTCCAAAAGAGACAGTTCTTTGTATACAACACGGGGTTTTTTGCTGATTTTTTTAGCTTCTTCCACTTTATTCCAATATTCCATTAGCATATCAATATCCCGCTTAAAGTATATGCTTTTCCTACCCTCTCCAACAGTTCTGCAAATACATCCCATGCCGTTAGGAACATCCAACTTGGACATTATTTCTTTCAGACGTTTTCTCTCTTTTGAATCATCTATCCGTTTAGATATTCCCAGATGATCCGAATAAGGAAGTAAGACCAGATATCTTCCTGGTATAGATATGTTAGTTGTTGCGCGTGGGCCTTTAGTACCGATAGGACCTTTGGTTATTTGTACAAACAGGGTAGCTCCGACCGGGAAAAGTTTAGGTATATCATTTAAATTGATTCTTGGTGTATTCTTGGACTTGCCATCTTTTGCTCTGATATTGGTTTCTTCATATGAAGCAGGTATCATATCAGAAAAATGCATAAACGCATTTTTAGGTAGCCCTATATCAACAAACATTGCCCGAAGAGAATGTTGAATGTTTACTACTTTTCCAAGAAAAACGGATCCTACAATATTATCAGAATTTTTTATCTCAACCTGATATTCTTCGAGACAGTTGTTATTTAAAAGTGCTACTCTGGTCTCCTGCTTCTCACTGTTTATTATTATTATTCTTTTATCTTCCATCAAGGTAACCTTGTTTTTTTCTTTTATGTTTAACAAGTTAAAATTGCTTTATATTTATATATTATACCCAAGGCGAATTGAATTTCGAAAAATTATTAA
>CAZVCD010000165.1:4293-6381 GCA_964625675.1 uncultured Victivallales bacterium
AAAGTCTGCACCTGTCATTTCCTTTTTGCCTTCAGGTATAAGTTTTTTTATTTCCAGTGCATCAGTTCCACAGGCGATAATCCATTTTTGTTTGTCTGCTATCACAACCCGTCTCGGCTCTATATTATTCTTATTTTGGCAGACTACAGCTTCTGTTATCTGTATTTTCTTCCTTTTACCATTTTCTAAACGTAAATAAAAATATGCGCCTGGCCATGGGTAATACGCTCTTGCCATTCTCTCTATTTTTGCCGCAGAAAAACACCAGTCAATCTCACCGTCTTGCTTTTTAATCTTTCCGGCATAAGTCGCTTTTGAATGGTCTTGAATTATAGAAGCTAGTTCTTTGTAATATATTTTTAATAGAATATCTTCTATATTTTTTGCAGCTAAGCCCCCCAATGTCAATTCAAGTTCTTCAGTATTCTCCGTACCTGTAAGATGGGTTTCTAAAGAAGCAAAAACAGGTCCGGTATCAAGACCTTTTTCCATTTTCATAATAGCCACACCGGCTGAATCATCTCCATTTAATATCGGTGCTATAATTGGAGAAGCTCCTCTATACTTAGGGAGCAGTGAAGCATGAACATTAATACAGTCGCATTTAGGCAATAATAATATTTTCTCTTTTAGTAACTGGCCAAAAGAAGCAACAAGTATGAAATCAGGAGACAAGCTTTCAAGTTTACTTAAAAAGAACGGTTTATTTACTGAATCAGGTTTGTCTACAGCTAACCTATAGTTATCAGCCCAAACTCCTACCGGTGTGGGTTGCATTTTCTTTTTTCTACCTGACGGTTGGTCTGGCTGGGTTCCTATACCAACAAGCTCAATAGAAGCAGAATTAGCGACAGCGTGCAAAATCGGCACTGCTATTTTGCCGGAACCCAAGAAATATAAACGGATTTTATCATGACGACTTTTCATTATTTATTAAAAACATTTCGCTTTGGTTGTAAGTTTTAAAAGCATATTACATTGTTATTAAATGTATAAAAAAATATTGGATTTCTTTGTTCTAGTTTTTGAAAAATAAAACAAAAAACAATACACCATTTTCCCTACTTATCCAGCAGTTGAACAACAATACAGGCATATAAAATATTAATAAAAAGACTTTTCAAATAAAAGTTTACAGAAACCCTCCAATATATTTGCAGATAAAGTACCAGCTGATATTTTATAGTTAGAGTGTACGAGAATTTGCTTTTTAACATACTCATAGTCAACGAGGTTAACCCGCACGATAAAACAAAAAGACAAAAACTAGATTTATCTTGATTATTTTAGTCTGATCACAGCAAGTTACTTTTTAGGGAAATCTTATATGAAAATTTTCGAAGATGTAGCCATCGCACTTGGAGGAAATATAGGAGATATTAGAGCTGTTTTTAAAAAAGCGACGTTATTGCTGAATGAAAATGGTGTTAAAGATATTATAATTTCTTCTTTGTATGTTAACCCTGCAAAAGACTGTATTCCAGAAACACCCGATTTTACCAATGCAGTACTAACAGGTAAATGGGAGAAATCACCCCATAAATTGCTTTTGTTATGCCAAAAGGTAGAAGCCGCTCTCGGGAGACCTAAAGATCACTCGAGTGCCACCTCTAGAATTGTAGATTTAGATATTATTCTTTTTGGCAACCAGATTATTAGTGAATCCGATTTGCAAATTCCGCATAAAAGAGCTCATGAAAGATTTTTTGTTTTGGTACCCCTTGTGGAAATATTTCCAGATTGGATATTTCCTGACAAAAAATGCACTGCAAGCTATTTACTGAATGAATTGAAAAATTTATCCTTATAACAACTTAAGGGTGGAAAAATAGAAAATGCAGAAAAACACCCTTTTTTTAATTTTAACATTTGCAATAGAGGTTAACAATATTTAGTTTTATCGTTTCGAAAGTATTCAACCAATTTGTATAGGCTAATTAAATTCCTTCCAGTAAAATTAAAGAATTTAGAGTAATATTGTTGTAAACTTTTAACTTAAAATAAGATAGAATACCTATGAAAAAAATGATCTTTGTCTTTTTTATAATTTTGTTGTTATCATCATTATCGAATGCATCTCAGTCAATA
>CAZVCD010000166.1:0-6316 GCA_964625675.1 uncultured Victivallales bacterium
ATATGGTGCCTTCAGTGTTTGTGTATATGGATGAATTTCCTTTGAATACTTCGGGGAAAGTGAACAAAAAAGCACTGGCTGATCCTGAATTTAGAGGAGATGTGGATAATTATTTGCCACCGCGTAATGAGCTTGAAAAGCAAATCTTAGACATTTGGCAGGATACTTTAGGCATAGAAAATATTGGTATAAATGATAATTTTTTTGATATTGGTGGAAACTCCATAATGTTATTACACTTAAATTCAAAATTAGAAAAACAGCTTAGGCTTCCTCCTACCAAAATTTCTGATTTATTTAAACATTCTACTATAAGACAATTCTGCGATTTTTTACTTAATACAGATAAAGAACTTTCAAGCATTTATCACATTAATAGTGTGGGTTCCTCTGAGCGCATTGGTGATATTGCGGTAATAGGATATTCCGGAATGTTTTCCGGTTCGCAGTCTGTGGATGAGTATTGGCAAAATATAATTAACGGCAAGGAATGTATTGATTTTTTAGATAAGGATAAATGTTTAACGATTGGTATGCCTGAAAAAATTGTTGAAAATTCATCCTTTGTGCCTGCTGAAGGAAAAATTGTGGATACAGAAATGTTTGATCCTTTATTCTGGGGAATTTCTCCTAACGAAGCATCATTAATGGATCCACAGGTAAGAAAGTTTTTAGAACATTCCTGGAAAGTACTTGAGCAAACTGGTTATATTAAAAACCGTTTTTATGAAAATATTGGAGTTTTTGCAGGAGCGAGAATTTCTGAATATATGGAAAAGAATATACTTTCTGCACATAAAAATGGTGCTGACATTAATCTATGGGAAGCCATTATGATGTCATCGAATTTTATCAGTACAAGAGCAAGTTATCTTCTTGGATTAACGGGACCATCTTTGAATATTAATACGGCTTGTTCAACTTCATTAGTTGCCATTGTTGAGGCATGTTTGCATTTAAGGAATTTGAATTGTAATATTGCTCTTGCCGGGGGTGTCAGTTTAAACCTTCCAGAGAAACATGGTTATATATACCAAGAAGGGCTGATAAGTGCAAAAGATGGACATTGCCGGCCTTTTGATATTAATAGCAGCGGTACAGTAAGGGGAGCAGGTGCAGGAGTAATACTTTTGAAGCGTTTAGAAGATGCTTTAGAAGACGGAGATAACATTTTGGCTGTAATCAAAGGTTATTATGTAAATAATGATGGGAATAGAAAAGTGGGTTATACTGCACCAAGTGTAAAAGGTCAAACAGAGTGTATTTTGAATGCTCAAAAACATGCTGGAATAACTGCTGATACTGTTGATTATGTTGAATGTCATGGGACAGGAACCAACCTTGGAGATCCTATAGAAGTATCTGCTTTAAGTGAAGCTTTTGATTTGAACGGGACAGATAACAATAAGAGTGAATGTATTTTGGGGTCCGTCAAAGCTAATATAGGCCATGCTGATGCAGCTGCTGGTATTGCCGGTATTATTAAGGTTTGCAAAATGCTCGAGACAAAAACCATACCGCCACAAATTAACTTTACTAAACCGAATCCGGAATTGTATCTTGAAAAAACGCCTTTTAAAATAATTACAGAAAAAGAGAATTGGCAAAAGAAAAATCATCCAAGGAGGGCGGGAGTAAGTTCATTTGGGATTGGAGGAACTAATGCTCATGTAATACTTGAGGAATACGAAGGAGATAAAATACAGAAGAAAGCCGATAAATTGAAAAACTATCCTCATATAATTCCAACTTCAGCGAAAAGCAAAATGGCATTAGATGCTTATCAGCAGGAACTAGCATTATTTATTGAACAGAATTTAGATTTGGAACTTGCTGATATTGCATATTTTTTACAGATGAAGAAAGAAAATTTCGGATATAGAAAAAGCATTACTTGCAATACACTGGAAGAAGCTTCAGAAATGCTTAGAAGATCAGGTTCTCCGATATTGTTAAATAATCAACAATTATCTTCTCTTCCATATGTTGTCTTTATGTTTTCGGGCCAAGGTGCTCAATATCCTAATATGTGTAGAGACTTATATGAATCTGAAATATATTTTAGAGAAAATATAAATAAATGTTGCAGTATTGTAACAAAAGAAATAGGAATAGATTTTAAAACTTTTCTTTTCCCGGAAAAATCAAATACTAATACAGAAGAAGTTTTAAAGCAGACAAGTTATGCTCAACCTGCGCTTTTTATTGTCAGCTATTCACTTGCGAAACAGTTTGAGAAATGGGGTATAAAGGCTGATTCTTTAATAGGCCACAGTATTGGGGAGTATACAGCTGCAGCTTTGTCGGGTGTATTCTCATTTGAAAACGCTTTGAAAATTGTCGTAAAACGAGGCGAGTTGATGCAGGAAATGCCTGAAGGATGTATGCTTTCAATAAATTCGGGGGAACAGGAAATTAGAAAGTACCTTTCTGATGGTGTTGCGTTTTCCGTTTTTAATACGCAGGAATATTGCGTTGTTTCAGGAGAAAAAACTAAAATTAATAAATTTAAGGAAACTTTGTCTTCCAAAGGTATCGTATCAACATTGCTTCATACGTCACATGCATTTCATTCAGAAATGATGGATGGAATGCTTAAGCGTTTTGAGGAATTTCTACAAAATATTGAAATGAATGCTCCAGATAGACCATTTATTTCAAATGTTACCGGCGAATTTATAACTGATGACCAGGCAAGGTCACCATCCTACTGGTCGAGTCAGGTAAGGAAGGCTGTACAGTTTTCAAAAGGATTGTTATGTATAGAGAAAAAATATCCTAATGCAGTTTATTTAGAAGTTGGTCCTGGAAATGTTCTTAGTTCTTTTGCTAGACAGCATGCTGTAACGGATAATAAAGGTAATACTCAGCCATACAGAACAGTTCACAGTGTGTTCTCTGCAAAAGAGCTTAAGCTATCAGTAAAAGAAGATTTACAGGTTTATGAGGCTTTAGGAAAGCTTTGGTGTTATGGCTATAACTTAGACTGGAATTTGATATATAAAGATAAATTTGAAAACTCAAGGTTTTTGACTAATTTACCTACCTATCAGTTCGATAAAACAAAATGCTGGATTAATAGCCCTAAACAATCTATTAATATTAACGAAAGTTTAAAATTAAATCCAGAACCAGAATGGTTTTATCAATCGACATGGAAAAGAAAATCACGAATTTTTGACCCTAAAGACTTCAATTTAAAGGAGACTAAAAAATGGCTGATTTTTGAAGATTCGTTTTCTTGTAGTAAAAAAATTACAGAATTGTTAAACAAATATAACCAAGAAACTATATCTATTTTTTATGATCATTCTATCGAAGATTGTGTAATAAAAGGGAAAAAAGTATTTATTAATCCTTTTTATGAAAAATCATATAAACAACTAGCTGAATATCTAGAAACAGTTGAATTTCAGTACTCATTTATAATTCATTCTTGGACTGTTACTGAGAACTATTCTTATATTTTTGGTGAGAATAGCAGAGAGTTACAACATTATGGTTTTTACAGCTTGGCTTTTATTAAAAAACATATTCTTTCTAAAAATACAAATAATATAAAACTTGTTGTTCTTACAAATGGAATTGCACAGATAACAGGGAGTGACTTAATTCATCCAGGAAAAGGGACGATATTGGGTGGGATAAGGGTTATATCTCATGAAATGCCATTAGTGAAAACTATGTGCTTGGATATAGGGTTTAATGAAAACTTTTCGCCTGCTTATTTAATTGGTTTTGTATTAAAGGATGATTATTATTATTTGGAACCAACTTATGCGTTTAGGATGAAATTTTTATGGTGTGAGGCTGTCGACCACATATCTGTTTTGCCAATTAATACTCCTACCATAAGAGATGGAGACGTAATTTTAATTTCTGGTGGATTGGGAGGAATTGGCTTAGCTATAGCTAATGAAATTGCTAGGAATAATAGAGTTACATTTATTTTAATTAGTAGAACTCCAATTCAAATAGATACACAAAATAAGGAGCCCAATTGCTATCAAAATCACCAGTTATTAGGTCTTGAGACACTAAGGGCTAGTGATTCTACATTAGAGATAGAATATGCTAATGTAGCTTCTGCAGAAGAGGTCGAAAGTTTGATTTCTAAAATTAGAAAGAAGTATGGAAAAATTGATGGAATAATTCATGCTGCAGGTGTAACTCCTTCTAGTTTTAGAGAGTTAAATACAACAGACATGGAATCAGCACTAGAAGCAAAAGTTTTTGGGGCTGAAAATTTTCTGAAAACATTACATTCTGAAGACAGATTATATTTTGTCATGACATCATCTTTAGCTAGCATAATGGGAGATGTAGGTAGACTGGGATATTGTGCAGCTAACAGTTATCTTGATGTTTTGAGTTCCTTTGTTTCAGACAAAATTCATTTTTTATCCATTAACTGGCCTGGATGGACTGATGTAGGTATGGCAGTTCGTTATAAACTTTCATTTTTACCAAATAATAATGAAGAAAAAAGGGATATTGATGAAAATAGCTTGCCGTCTAATAAGGCTGCAAGTCTGTTCTATAAATTGATAAATCAAAATGAGTATTACCAAATCGCAATTTCAAAGTATGATATTCAACGGTTAAAACATAGTTTATTTGTGTTCGATGAAGATGATGAAAAAATATCCGATAATGCAAATTCTATAAATAATCAAATTCTATCAGATTCTGACACTAATGAGACAGAAATGGATCTTGCTGTTATATTTAGAGATGTTCTTGGTGTTGATAATTTTAGCAAAAATGATAATTTTTATGAGCTTGGGGGAAGTTCTCTTACTGCAATTAAAATAATTTCAAAAATACAAAAAAGAATGAATGTAAATTATTCCGTTGAACTGTTTATGAGAGATAATTCCATTGCAAAAATTTCAGAATATTTAAACACCCGTAGAAATGGAATCGATACTGACATTAAGTCTATAAAAAGAGGGGAAATTTAGTGAATATTATAGAATTCTTATATTACTTACAAAAGCATGAGTTTTATATTTGGACTGAAAATCGGAAACTAAAATTTAAACAGTTGAATATTATTGATAATGAGGAATTTGTTTTTGATTACCTCAAACAAAATAAAAATCAAATAATTTCAATTCTTGAAAAAAATTCTATCTTTACCGAAAATATAAAATATCCATTAATTTATAGATTAGAGCACGAAGATTATTCTCTTTTATCATTTGCCCAGGAGCGTTTATTGTTCATCGACCATTATAAGGGAGGGACGAACGCATATAATATACCTTTATGTTTAGAGCTTAAGAAGGATGTAGATATTACGAGATTAAAAAGTAGTCTAGTGTCTTTAGTCAAAAGGCATGAAATTCTTCGCACAATTTATTCTCTTCAGGAGGAAGGATATTTTCAAAAGGTTCTTTATGAGGGACTTAAAGTTATTGAAATTGAAACTTCTGAATCAAAACTTGATGATTTTTTGTCCGAAGCAGTGAATAGTGTTTTTGATCTTGAAAGTGATATTCCCATAAAAGTATGGTTATTTACACTGACAAATGGTAAACGTATAATTTTAACAAAAATACATCATATTGCGTTTGATGGTTGGTCTATTGATATATTCTTAAAAGAACTTATAGAAGTTTATTATGGTAGAGAGATATCTCTAGATATTCCAGTTCAATATAGAGATTTTGCAGTATGGCAGAAGGCTTACCTTCAAGGAGATGTCCTGGAAGGGCAGCTTGGTTTCTGGCGTGAGAAGCTTTTAGGTTTTGAGACTTTAAATTTTTCTACAGACAGAGTGAGATCTTCAGATTTGGATTACTCTGGTGATAATTTTCTTTTCAATATAGATTTGGAACTTTCTTTAAAGTTACGAAAACTTTCCAAGAGATTTGGTGTTAGTTTATATACAATATTACTTACAGGCTTTAACATACTCTTATTTAAATATACAGGACAGAAAGACATAATAATTGGAACTCCTGTTGCTAATCGTCATATTTGCAATACTGAAAATATTATAGGTTTTTTTGTGAATACTCTTGTTCTAAGAAATCGTATAGATTTAAAATTACCATTAAGGGAACTTATATTCAGTTTCTATAACAACCTGCTAGAAGCTCAAGGACACCAAGATATTCCTTTTGAGAAGCTGGTAGAATTTCTTGATATAAATAGAGATATGTCTAGGAACCCGATATTTCAGGTTATGTTTGGTGTACAGAGTTTCGGAAATTCCTCTGAGAATAAATTATTTAAACCATATCAATTCCATTGTTACAAGGTAGCTAAATTTGATTTAAGTCTGTTTATAGATGACAGTGAAGAGAAC
>CAZVCD010000167.1:0-6309 GCA_964625675.1 uncultured Victivallales bacterium
CCATACGATGGTGTGGTTACGGGTTTTGGTACTGTCAACGGGATGAAAGTAGCTGTTTTTGCCCAGGATTTTACCGTTCAGGCTGGTTCCCTCGGTGAAATGCATGCTAAAAAAATCATAAAAGTACAGGATTTAGCTTTAAAATACGGTATTCCTTTGATTGGTGTTAATGATTCCGGTGGTGCACGAATCCAGGAAGGTGTTGATGCGTTATTTGGTTATGGTGGAATTTTCTTAAGAAATACGCACGCATCCGGAGTTATTCCTCAGATTTCGATTATTGCCGGGCCATGCGCCGGCGGTGCTGTTTATTCTCCGGCAATTACAGACTTTATTATAATGGTTGATCAGACATCTCAAATGTTTATCACAGGACCTGCGGTTGTAAAGGCTGTAACGCATGAAGATGTAGACAAAGAAAAACTTGGCGGTGCAATGGTGCATAATGCTACTAGCGGAGTGGCACATTTTATCGCAGAATCGGATCAGGATGCTATGGAAATAGCGAGAAAGCTTCTATCATACATACCTGGAAGCAATCAATATAAACCAAAAATTGTTCCTACTTCTCAGCAGTTCGGTAAAATAGATAAAAAGATCTATGGCATAGTTCCTACAGATTCAAAGAAGGCATTTGATGTCAGAGATATTATTAATCTTACTTTTGACAAATCTTCTTTCTTTGAAATACAAGAATATTTTGCCATGAATATTGTAATTGGTTTTGCAAGAGTCGGTGGCAGATCAGTTGGTATAATTGCGAATCAGCCGAATATACTGGCAGGGGTACTTGACATAGATGCTTCAGATAAAGCAGCAAGGTTCATCAGGTTTTGTGATTCATTTAATCTGCCAGTTATAACATTTGTTGATACACCTGGATTTTTGCCTGGGGTTGGACAGGAGCATAGCGGCGTAATCAGACATGGAGCTAAACTCCTCTATGCGTATGCCGAGGTATCTTCTCCTATGATTACTATTATTCTCAGAAAATCATATGGTGGTGCGTATATAGCAATGGCTTCACAGCATCTCGGTGCAGATTTTGTATATGCATGGCCAACTGCTGAAATAGCAGTTATGGGTGCTCAGGGCGCTGCTAATATAATTTTTGCAAGAGAAATAAAAAACTCAGAAAATCCGGAAGAAACCAGAAAAGCTAAAATAGAAGAATATAAGCAAAAATTCAGTAATCCTTATGTAGCGGCACAGAGGGGGTATATTGAAGATGTAATAGATCCGGCTGATACAAGAAATATTATTCTTAAGTCTCTGGAAATAGCTGAGACCAAAGTTGAGAGTAGACCTACCAGAAAACATGGTAATATACCACTTTAAAACAATAATATAACAGGAGTGTGTATATGTCTAGGTTAAGAAAAGTAGAAACAGATAAAGTTCCGGAAGAAGAAGCAGCGGCAATTGCATCTGCAATAGCTTCCTGTATAGGACATGCTAAATTTGTTATAAAAAAAATTGAACCTTTGGATGATAGTATTACACTGTTTAAAATGGATGAAAAAGAAAATACCGCGCCGCCGGATGCGCAGTATTCTTTCTTTACATGGCGTCCTGAACAATAAACACAGGCACGTTTATTATTAATTGATTATAAGAATCTTAATAGAAAAATAAAAAACCTCCAGCATAACTTTTATAAAGGGAATATTATGATAAGACAATTTAAAGTAAAAGTAAATAAAAAAGACTATCATGTTGAAGTTGAAGAAATGGCAAATGAAATAGCTATTTCTCCTATGGCGGAAATTGCTAAAAGAAAAATGGAGAATGCGGCTTCAACTGATTCCTATTCGAAAAAGAAAAAAACTTCTATTGCATTTGCAGCCGGAACAAAATGCGAACTAAAAGCACCTTTACCGGGGACTATAGGCAATATTCTAGCTAAAGAAGGTAAAAGAGTCCAAGCTGGTGAAAAACTACTTGTGCTTGAGGCCATGAAGATGGAAAATTCTATTTTAGCTCCGGCTACTGGCAAAGTTGAAAGTATCAGTGTAAAGACAGGAGAATCGGTTCTTAGTGAGCAGATACTATTAACTATTGTCTGCTAAATATGTTTTTTATTATAGATTCCGTTTGGATGATTTTTCATTCAAACGGATTTTTTTTTAATAAGGTTGATTTTTGAATTTACAGGTTTATATGGTATATAAAGTGCCTTTGGGGGAATACTCCCATTCAGCTTTGAATCATACAGTTAGCTGATATGCGCATTTTGTTTCATTCATCTCATAGAGAATATGCTAGACTTAAGAGGACAGGGAGTTGATAAATTCAACAGAAAGGGATAAATCATGTCTATAATAATTAAAAATATCCAGACTCTTGTTACTATGGATAATGGCTCTGGAATTAAAAAAAAAGTTGATGTGCTGATAGAAGGCAATGTGATTTCAAAAATTGGAAGAAATATTAATGCACCTCAAGGGGCTAAAGTCATTGACGGAACAAATAAGGTCGTTTACCCTGGATTTATAAATACTCATCACCATTTTTACCAATCTCTAACAAGAAATATTCCTGCAATTCAAAATGTAAAACTATTTGATTGGCTGCTGCTGCTGTATGAAATATGGCGTGAATTAGACGAGGACTTTGTAAAAACAAGTACGCAGATTGCGGCGGGTGAATTGCTCCTGTCGGGATGCACAACAAGTACTGACCAGTATTATGTCTTTCCACGCAAAGCTTCTAATCGGTTAATTGATATTGAAATAGACACAGTGGCTGAAATGGGTATGCGTTTTTATCCTAATCGCGGAAGCATGAGCTGTGGAAAATCTCAGGGAGGGTTGCCTCCTGATGATGTGGTTCAGACTCCTGATGAAATTATGGAAGACTGTGAAAGAGTTATATCTAAATATCATGACCCAAACCCTCTTTCTATGTGCAGAATTATTCTTGCGCCATGTTCACCCTTTTCTGTAACAACAGATTTGTTAAAACTAACATCGCGGTATGCAAAAGAAAAAGGTCTATTAATTCATACTCATCTGTGTGAAACACAAGACGAAGAAAACTACTGTCTTGAAAAATTTGGTAAACGTCCGCTTGCATATATGGATGAATGCGGATGGCTTGGAAATAATGTCCACTTTGCACATGGAATTTTCTTTAACGATGATGAAATTAAAATACTGGCTGAGACTGGCACAGGTGTTTCACACTGTCCTGCTTCAAATATGCGCTTGGGGTCAGGTATATGCAGAGTTCCTGATATGCTTAAAGCAGGTGTAAAGGTTGGTTTGTCTGTAGATGGAAGTGCAAGCAATGATTCAGGTAATTATGTTAGAGAAATGGAATTGGCATTACTGCTGCATAGAATAGGTTCTGGCGTGGATAGTATTACACCTGAAGATGTCCTGCATATTTCTACTCTTGGAGGAGCACAAATATTAAATACACCTGAAATTGGCTGTATAAAAGAAGGAAATGCTGCTGATTTGGCTATTTTTAATCTTAAAAAATTAGAGTACGCAGGTACTATGTCTGATCCTGCTTCATCGATTATTATGTGCGGATCAGGTACAAGAACCGAGTATACAATTGTTAATGGAAAACTCGTTGTAGAAGATGGCAAGCTCGTGAATATTGATGAAAGTGAGTTGTATGAAAGAGCTAATAAAATTACAGCTAGATTATTAGAAACTACTTCAAAAAACACTGGTATCGATTATTACAAGAAATAAATAGTTGTAATTTAAGTGTACAGGAATTTGCATTTTAAATTATTCATAGTCAACAAGATTAAGTTAAAATGCAAAATAAAAAAACAAAAATAAGTTTAACTTGATGGGAAAAATACATAAATGCAAAATTATGCTAGGACACAATGTATATTAATCTTTTTACTTAGTGGTTTGGCTCTAGCAACTTTTGCTCTGTTTAATCACAGCAAGGATCTACATGGGGGAATTACTCTACTGTTGTTTATGTGCTGTGTTGTATATATGTATATTGTTAGTAACAATAAAATTATATTGAAATTGATAACAGCAGGGCTATTTGTAAGCATAGTTTTGATGTTTGTGTTTGGAATAAAGGGTTATAAGCAACAGGCAGATACTTGCAATATATTGAGTTTAATATTTTTATTATTCTATATTTATTTTCGAGTAAAATATAAACGAAATAGGCAAATCAAAAAATAATAAACATTTATTGAATTATAATGCAGTGTGTTAGTTAATATGCACCTGTAAGTTTTCTAACATAGGGTAAATTTAGATTAAAAGGGGATATGTCTTTAATTACTTGATAGGCAGACAGCTAGTATAAAATTTTATAAAAAGAAAAATTAAAACATGATTAGATAAAATCAGTAAGCAAAAATCATTAAAATTACAGTTTGTGATTTGAGTTTAATTGAAAGTGAAAATTTTACCTAAACCCGTCATTTCGTATACTTCTCTTATAACCGGTAGAGCATTAGATATTGTTATTTTCATGCTTGGTGTAGCTCTGGCTGCTTTAATTGAAACCCGTAAAAAGGCAGAAGAAACGTATTCAACTTTTGAAAAGTCAAAAACTGTAGGACGGTTAGCTTTTTGAACGTTGTCAAAAATATCTTCTTCTATTACATCTGAAACCACAGAGTCCAGTCTCCCAGCAAGAATACAGATTAATTTATTCTCTTCTAATTTATATGTTACTATATCTTGCATGTGTTCTGCCTTTTATTATAATAATTAAAGTGTACAGGAATTTGCTTTTTAACTTCTACATAATCAACATAATCATGATTTCAAACAGAAGTAAAAAGACAAAAACAAGATTTATCTTGATTAATTCCAAAATTCAGCTAAATATAATTATATATGAAAAACACATAATTTCAAAATAACTAGTAAAGGTAAATAGAATAAAATTAAATATTTATGATATTTTATCACTTTTTCTATTTTATATGTTTCAGAAATTGTTATTTTTTGTTATAATTATAAAAATAGTTATTTTATAGGAATGCTATAGTCTAAAAAAATAATTTTTTGTTTATATAGTTAGGCGAAGAAAAGGAATATTTAATGGGTTTTAAAAAGAAATTTGATAAACTTTCTGTCAAAGTGAGAAAGATTTTGAGCACTTCTCCCCGCTGTCATGATTGGGAACATACTCTCAGAGTATTGCATAATGCCAAAATGATAGCTTCAAATGAGAAGGGGGCGGATAAAAAGGTTATAGAATTAGGAGCTTTACTGCATGATATCGCTAGAGCCGATGAAATGGCTATAAAAGGTGGAATCTGCCATGCAAAAAAAGGAGCTGAATTGGCGGGAAAAATACTTAAAGATGCCGATTTTGACAAAAATATTTGCCAAAAAGTGGTGAAGTGTGTAAGAAGGCATCGGTTTAGGAGTGATCAGAGGCCTATAAGCATAGAGGAAAAGGTTGTATATGATGCGGATAAACTGGATTCAGTAGGAGCTGTTGGGCTAGGCAGGGCATTTTTATTTGCCGGGCGGGAAGGCGCTAAAGTTCACAACACCAAAGAAGAGGCTACCACCTCTTCTGCATATAGTGTGAATGACACTGCATACCGGGAGTACTTGGTAAAACAGAGGCATATTCCAGATAAAATGCAGACTGCTACCGGAAGAAAAATAGCACTAAAAAGAGTAAAATTTATGAAAGATTTTTTTGATAAGTTGGATGATGAAATTTATACTTAAAGTGTAGAGGAATTTATTTTTTAGCTTACTCATAGCCAACAACATTAATCAACGTAAAAAATAAAAAGATAAAAACAAGATTTGTATTGATTTCTTCGCTAATTGAATTAAAAACATATATAAACAAGGTACAATAAATGAAGAAAAAGTTCTCCTTTCCTACAGCCTACACAATAGCAATTCTTGCAATTGTATTTGTTGCAATCTTAACCTGGGTCATGCCGACAGGGAATTATAATTATCACATTGATGGAACAGATAAAATTATTCCTGCAACCAAAGTGAGCAGCTATCAGGGAGATAGTCATATATTGCCAATACCTGGTACATATACGAAATTGCCTGGGAATCCTCAGGGGCTATTTAGTATTGTTGAAGCGCCGATACAAGGGTTTTATCAATCAGTGGGCATAATACTTTTTGTTATTGTCATCGGTGGTTTTTTAGGAATAATAATGAATACTGGAGCGATAGACGCAGGAATTGCAGTGGTAATAGAAAAGCTAAAGGGCAAGGAAAGTGTGATGATTGTAATTCTAATGTGTATTCTTGCCATGGGTGGAACCACATTCAGTATGGGCGAGGAAACACTTGCTTTTTATCCGGTATTAATTCCTGTTAT
>CAZVCD010000168.1:0-6253 GCA_964625675.1 uncultured Victivallales bacterium
ACCAATTACCAATGCAATTGATTAGGTTGTCAATCTGTTCTTTTGTTCCAATTGTGATGCGTATATATTTGCCGGTTACTTTGCCTGGGAAATAGCGGACAATAATATTATTTGCTCTTAAATAATCAAAAAGATCTTTACCGTTACCGTTAGGTGGTGAAACAAAGAGAAAGTTTGATTGTGAAGGAATTACTTTAAAGCCAAGGCTAGGAAGTTTTTCAGACAGATATTCTCTTGTTGCTTTTATTTTTGAAATTGTATTTATGAAATAATCCTGATCCTGCAGAGCTGCTACCGCGAGTTTCGACGAAACATAATTAATGTTATATGAATCTTTAACTTTCATCATACCATTGATAATTGTTTTATTTGCGATTCCCCAGCCGAGACGTATTCCAGCCAATGAATAGCTTTTTGACAACGTCCTGCCGATTATCACATTTGAATATTTTTTTGCGAGGTCTATGCAGGTTTCTTCGGCGAAGTCCGCGTATGCTTCATCAATAAAAACTATGCCTTTAAAAATTGAACAGAATTTTTTTATCGAACCTATATCAAAGACTGTTCCGGACGGCGCATTAGGACGTGTTACGAAAAATAGCTTTGCATCTTTAATCGAAGAAAATAATTCAGATTTATCGTCTAATAGCTGAGAAGGAAATTCAAAATCATTGTTCTCATCTAATCCTACTTTGACTGTTTCAGCGTTTTGTATTTTTGCGAGTACTGGATATAGCGAATATGTTGGTTCAAAGCATGCAATCTTCTCATTTTCACCGACAAAAGAACGTATGGCGATTGTCAGTATGTCATCTGAACCGTTTCCTATAATAATATTTTCTTTTTGATAACCGTATAAATTCGCGATTACTGTACGCAGTTCATTTGCGACAGGGTCTGGATAAAGACGCAGCTTCTCATAATCAATTGATTTTAGGCATTCTGCAACCTTTGGAGAGGGTGGATACGGGTTCTCATTTGTGTTAAGTTTTATGAGAGATTCTACCTTAGGCTGTTCACCCGGAGTATATCCCTGCATCTCTTCAATATTTTTTCTAAAATAGATCATAATGTTACATTTATTGATTTAGTGATTGGATGATCGCCAGAGGTTTATCCGCCTTTGGAGGGCGATTAAAATTTATTGATTTATATCTTTGGTATAGTTTAGCTTTCATGTTTTTTAGAAATTCCCTTTATTAATGACGTTCGTATTTCAGCTTTTGATGGAAACTCTTTTCTTTTTGTATACTTATGCAGAGATTCTGCTATTTTTTCTGCGTTAAATTGTGGCTTTGTGATTTCAATTACTTTTTTCTTGTTATTTATGTGTATATCCAGCATTTCTTCACCGATTACTGATTACCAGTCTTCGCCTTTCAGGCTATGCCCTGGCACGGCTGATTACTGATTACCCAATTTAAGAAACTCCTGTATATTTGTTAAATCTGATCAGTGCGCTGTTTCCATGTGCGTCAAGGCCTTCCATTGACGCGAATTTCTCTATTGCCGGTATTTCTTTTTCAAGAGCCTGTTTATCATATTTAATCAGACTGGTGCGACGGAGAAAAGACGTAACTGTTAAGCCGCTAAAATATTTTGCGCTTCCACCTGTTGGAAGTACATGACTTGGGCCTGCAACGAAATCGCCAACAGGTTCCGGTGTATATTCTCCTATAAAAATAGCACCAGCGGCTTTTACTCTTTGAGCAAGGTTATCTGCATCAGTGCACATTATTTCAAGATGTTCAGGCGCATAGCTGTTAGCTATCTCTACTGCCTGACCCATATTTTTAACTTGAATTAGGAAAACACCGTTTGCAAGAACAGTTTTTATTGGGCCTTTACGCGACAGCTTTGCCGCCTGTTTTTTGATTGAAGCTTTGACCTTCGCAATTAGTGTTTTTGAATCAGTGACTAGAACAGCGTGCTCATGGCCACTTCCATGTTCAGCCTGTGACAGAATATCTGCTGCGATAAAATCAGGATTGTTGTTTTCATCCGCAATAACCATTATTTCAGATGGTCCTGCGATCATATCAATAGCAACATCTCCGTAAACATATTTCTTAGCAGCTGTTACGTATGCATTACCCGGTCCAACAATTTTTCCAACTTTTTTTATGGTTTCAGTGCCATAAGCTAGAGCACCTATTCCATAAACTCCGCCAAGCCTGTAAATTTCTGTAGCACCAGCTTCTTTCATTGCATATAATAATTCAGGAATTATTATAGCATCTTTTCCAGGAGGAGTTACTGCTACTATTTCTTTTACTCCTGCAGCTTTAGCTATGGCAATTGTATGAATCACTGTTGATACTAATGGAGCTGTACCTCCGGGAACATAGGCTCCAATTCTGTCTAAAGGTTCAAATTTCTCTCCCAAAGTAACACCGTGTCGCGGAGAAAAACTCCAGTTTTTAGGCAATTGTTTTTTTGCAAATTCTGTTACGTTGATTATTGCTGTTTCAATTGAATCTTTTGTGATAGAGTCAATCTTTTTATATGCTTCACTAATTTCTTTATCAGACACACGAAAACTTGATATATCAAGCTGTGCGTTATCAAATTTAAGGGCATATTCTATTATAGCCGAGCTACCGCGGTGTTTTATATCATCCAGTATATTTTTGACCGGTTCGGCTATTTCTTGAGGAAAAGCCACTCTGCTTGTCAGAAGATCAATTTCTTCTGCAAAATTTATATCTTTATAACTGATTATTTTCATTGAACATTTTCCTTCAGACTAACTTTTTATGAGCTTCTAGGGCAACATATTCCCTTTGTCTTTTTGATAAATGACCAAATAGTTTTTCTATTTCTTCCATCAGAGCCATAAATAGGAAAAGAAATTTTTCCGTTTGTTCTATTTCTTCCATTATATCCGGTAGTAGGGTGCTTATTTGATCAGGAGATGTTAATATCGCCAGGTTTACATGTTTAGGTTTAGGATATTGTATATAAACACTATATACATTTTTGTCCGCATTACGTAATAGTTCCCAGGACTCGTCTACAAAAGGTAAAAATGCTGTATTTACATTCACCTCAGTATATCGGGCTATTATTTCATCTATCTTATTTTCTGAAAATTTCATTTAATTACTATTTCTGTTTGCCGGGTGCTTTTTCGTATATTTTTTGAAAAATAAAAGGACTGTCATAGTTAAATATTTCATTACCGTATTTATCAATAAAGTCGTCCAGTTCAATTTTTGTCAAATCCAGAACAACATTGTTGTCAACCATTGAAGCTTTTAGTTTGCCTTCATCGATATAATTTTCCATCTTTTCTTTATTTACGGTGTAAGCAACTACTGTACTGTCTGATGACATTGTAAATTTCAATATCTTATACATCCCGTCACTGTCTTCAATGTTAATGAAGCGGTCGTCACCGAGTTTTGATAGAATAATGTTCTGATTGCTTGCATGAAAAACTTTCTGTTCTTTATCCCATTCAAGACTTCCGGCTTTTATTAAATTTTCATCAAGTATTACTGTATGATAAATCTTATCTTTATTAAGCTTCCAGACCATTTCTTTGCCAATATCCTTATTCTCAATATTAATAGGTTCCCCGGGATAGTATTCCGATTTTAAAAAATTGCATGATGTTAGAAAAAGTGATATAGCCAGAATTCCTGTATATTGCAGTATTCTATGGGTCATGTCTGTCTCCTATGCTGTTTTGGAAGGATGAAATTATTTTTATAACCAATACGAAATGTTTCTCAGCAAACTATATAAAAGATGAGAATGAAAATTCCACAAATAAACCAAAAATAAAAATACCTCCGGTATATATGCTCAACAATAAGTGAATTAATGAATTTTGTCAACTGCTATTTACACATAATATAAGCATATACAAATGAGGCGAAATTAATTATATTATACCCAAAACAAAATGATTCTCGGTAAATAATAAAAAGATAGGGGGATCAAAACCTGGTAAATTAAGCAAAAACAAAAATACCTCCGGTATATAATTGCTGGTTTTATGCCAGTTTATATATATATTGTGTTCTGAAAGTTAATTGAGGAGATATAACAATGAGATTAATATTAGCTATTTTGCTCCCATGGGTACAGTTTTTTACTATTGGGCGCCCATTTGCCGGAATTATATGTTTGATTTTACAAATTACATTGATAGGTTGGCTTCCTGCAACTATATGGTCTGTATACGCTTTAAGTCAGTACAAAACTGATAGAAAAATAGAAGATGCGTTGACTAAAAGATAAATACAGGATTTATCCCAAAGCGATTTTTTTTGAGAAATAACAATTAAAATTTAATGTAGAAGTTCCGCCACAAAATAAAAAAATATAAATACCTTTGGTATACCTTTATGGTCGAAAATATTGCTCCAGTAATTTTTAGTGCTGAAAAAATAAATGTTGCTTTTGGCGAACAGGTTGTTCTGGATAATGCTGCATTGACAGTTCATGCTGGAGAATGTATTGGGTTTGTTGGTAGAAATGGTTGTGGTAAATCTACATTCCTTAAGATTTTAAGTGGAACAGAAGAAGCTGATTCCGGTAAGATTATGAGAAGAAGAGACTTAACTGTTTCTTATCTGCCTCAGGAGTTTATTCTCGATAACTCTAAAAGTGTTTATGAGACTATTTTATCAGGAGCAGCCCATATAACAGCTCTGATAAATGAGTATGAGAGTCTGTCTCATGATTCGGATCGAGCTCATATTCTTGAAACTCAAATTAGCAGATGTGATGGCTGGAACCTGGAAAACAGAGTCGATGTTGTTATGGATGCGGTGAAAACGCCTTCCGCGTCATCACAGATTGATAAACTTTCCGGTGGGGAAAAACGAAGAGTTGCGCTGGCAAGAGCAATCGTGGCACAGCCGGATCTACTAATACTCGATGAACCGACCAATCACCTTGACACTGATTCTATTGAATGGTTGGAAAAATTTATTGCCTCATATAAAGGGACGGTTATTTTTGTTACTCATGATAGGTATTTTCTTGACAATCTTGCGACAAGAGTTATCGAACTTTTTCGAGGAAACTTCTATTCTTATCCGGGAAACTACTCAGATTATCTTGTTGGCAAAGCAAAGAGGTTTGCTGTGGAAGAGCAGACTGAGCATAAAAGGCAAAGTTTTTTAAGAAGAGAAATTAGCTGGATACGTAGCTCTCCACGAGCTAGAACCTGTAAATCTCAAAGTAGAGTGAATAGGTTTTATGAGGCAGCAAACAAGCTTCCACCTGAACCTGAGCTTGATGTTGACCTTATAATTCCGCCTGCAAAACGTTTAAGTGACAAGGTTGTTAAATTTAAAGATGTGAGCTTTTCCTATGACAACAAAGTCCTTTTTAAAAATTTTAGCTTTAGCTTTCCACCGGGCTCCAGAATTGGTATTGTTGGTAAAAATGGAACAGGCAAAACCACTTTACTTAAAACTGTAATTGATAATTTAAAACCTACCTTAGGTAAAGTAGAAATAGCTTCCAATGTCCAATTTAATTATATTGATCAGGAAAGAATAAAACTGGATGAAACTAAATCCGTTTATGATGAAATAGGTGAGGGGCGTGATTTTGTTAAACTTGGAGATGAAAAACTTTCCATTTGGTCATATTTAAAGAGATTTTTGTTTGATGATGATCGCATTAAAACTAATATTGCACAGCTTTCGGGTGGAGAAAAAGGACGTTTACTACTTGCCAAGATACTAAAGGATGGTGGCAATTTTATTGTTCTCGATGAACCTACTAATGATTTGGATTTACAAACTTTAAGATTGCTTGAAGAAGCATTGGTCGGGTTTAAAGGCTGTGTTTTGGTTGTTAGTCATGACAGATATTTTTTGAATCGTGTGTGTACAGGAATACTTGCTTTTGAAGATGATGGAAAAATTGTTTATCACGTAGGTGACTATAATTATTATTATGATAAAAGATTAAAGCATATAAAAGCTGTTAAAGATGCGGAAAGAAAAGGAAAAAAGAGCGGTAATGGCGCAAAGAAGTCTAAATCTGCACCTAAAATCAGAAAACTTAAATGGAAAGAGGAACGTGAACTCGAAACGATGGAAGAACGTATTCTTGATATCGAAGAAAATATAGAAAGTATTGAATCTATCTTCGGCAGTACTGATTTTTATGAAAAATATAAAGATAAATCTGCTGAGCTTCATGTTGAATTGGATGAGAACAAAGTTAAAGTGGATTTTTTATATAAGCGTTGGGAAGAACTGGAAAAAATAAAAAATGGTGTTGA
>CAZVCD010000169.1:0-6228 GCA_964625675.1 uncultured Victivallales bacterium
GTTATCAAAACTTTATTTATTTTCTTGTTGCAACGTTTTACTATTTATTACTTATTTGGTTGTTGACAAAAACTTTATCTTTGCTAATTCTTAAAGAATCTCCTTTAGATAGCATACCATTTCTCTTCGTTCCTAAAAATTAAACAGGGAGTACGTCTTTTCCATATACATCGTTTATCACTACTGCTAAAGCGGCGTAAATTGCAGAAAAACCACAGAAAATTCCTTCATAACCTGCAATATATTTAATTAGTGAGCTATTTGTAAAATCAGCTATTGCTAACAGGAAAAAGAGTATTGTTAAGCTACCAAAAACGACTTGCAACGATTTTTTTAATTTTAGTGTGGCTATAAACATTCCTACAGTGAAAATGCCCCACATCAATAAATATAGTCCAACAGCTAAACTGGTAGGCTCGTCAGATAGTCCCATTTGGGGCATTACAAGTAAAGCAGCGAAGGATAACCAGAAAGCACCGAAAGAACAAAATGCAGTTGTTGCAAAGGTATTTCCTTTTTTCCATTCCATAATTCCTGCAATGATCTGACATAGTCCACCATAACAAATCCCCATCGCCAATATCATGGAACTTAGCTCAATTATACCGGCATTATGTATATTTAACAGTACTGTAGTCATACCAAAGCCCATTAATCCAAGTGGTCCGGGATTGGCTGTAGTGTCTTCTTGTCTTGTAATCATTATTTGATCTTCCATTTGTATTCCTTCTTTTTTATTTATTATGAAGTAATTGCAAAACCACCGTTGTTTAGATTAAGTTGATTCTGTAGAATTTTATAGCATATAAACTTGGTTTTTGCCATAACTTGAAGGAGGATTAGGAAAATTATACCGAGTTACATGCCTTTGGCTTGTTAAAATTTTTGTTTTTGGTTAATTCATGAGATTTTAGTCTCATTTATTTTTATTAATTTAATTAAAATGTTTTATATTTGGCCATGCATCTTTTATTGATTTAAATTTGGGGTCTTTGCATAGCCAAATTTTATTTTTTTTACCATAACAATAGCTGACTTCTCCCTCATATTTTACATATTTGAACAATTTTTTATAATGCTCAAGAGAACTATTTTCAACGACAATCATTGTTTTTACTATGTTTTTTCCCGGCCCAAAAAAGTAAAACTGATTGTGTCCGCTGATTGCATTCGGAAGTTCGTACTTTTTACCAAAAAATGATATTGCTCCTGCTTGAGAATAGTTTGATGTATAAATAACGGTATACCTTTTCTCGTTTGCTGTAAGTGTATTATATACTTCTGCTACTTTCTGTGTAAGATTTTTCCAACCAAATCTATCTGAAAACCATTGAGGTAACTGCTTTGATCCCTGATAATGGAAATCTTTACCTGAAATTAATACACTGTAATATTTTATTAGAGTTTTGACAGGTAGGATTGGCCTTACTAAAGGAACCAACAGTATTGCAGACAAAATCAATAAAACGATGTATATATATGTAAGCCATTTAATTTTGAGTCTTTCTGTATATTTGCCGACAAGAACACTTCCTCCGGCATATAGAATGGGCAGATAAGCTGTAATTAAATAAAATTTGGGACCGGCGTATAATACTAAAACTAAAAGAATTATAAAAGCTATTCCCAGCATTCTAAATTTTTTCCCGTCTTTATTGAAAAGGAAATAGTAAACGCTTAATATCAATATAGGTAAACTTAGCAGGTTTGTGAAAACAATAATCTGTAAAAAATATTTAATCATGCTTCCGGAAGCATGTCCAGAAGACCAGCCTGACATAAACTCAAAAGTAGGAAATCCATTATTATAATTCCAAATTATGTAAGGAGTAAATATAAGAAGCGCAAGAATTCCTCCAATCCATATTTGTGGTGACTTCAAATCTTTTCTTCTGTTAGTAAGTATTAAAGCACCGCAAATTCCTGCACCAAGAAATAGAACAGACCATTTAGTCATCATTCCCAGACCTGCAAAAATTCCAAAATATATCCAGTATTTTTTATTATCCGTTTTTATGAGCAGCAGGACAAGATAAAGCATTATTGCCCAGATAAGACGGTTCATATAATCGTAAGTATATAATGATGACATTGCAATTTGCAAAGGTTCTAATGTTATGCAAACTAAGGCAATCAAATAAGCTATAAAATTACCCTCAAGTTTTTTCACCATCAGATAAACCAGATAAATAATAGCAATACCACTTATAGCCGGCAGAAGGCGTAAAGCATACAGTGACATTCCAAATAGATGTCGAACAATTGAAAGTAAAAAAGGTGTTAACGGCGGTACATCAACTCCTCCCCAGCAAATATGATGACTCATTGCAATCTGATAAAGTTCATCGCAAAAATATCCATCTCCATACCGTATAGGCAGTAAATACATTATTAGTTGAAAAACTATACAGGAGATTAATACAATTTCTGATTTCCTTAATTTATGGCTATTATCTGAAATTGTTAAATTATTTTTCATTATTAATTTACCCATATCCTTTTTACTTTTGCTTATTCTTTCTTTTTAGCCCTCGCCGAGGCTACAGTCTGTCATCCTCTGCGAGGATTTTTACTGAGAACGTTAAGCCCACTTGCCAAGCAAATGCGACGTTTATTGGAATGATTGGTCATATATTCTATTTTTCTAGATTTCGATCAAGAACTTCTTGTATTTGTTTGCCATGTACTTGGACGAACCATGGATCTAAAAAAGATAATGATTCAAGTATAACTTTATCTGGTAAAAGAAATAAATCCCATTTATGCAATCCTCGACAATTAGGAGCCCCACATTTACATTCCCATGAAACATCATAACCAGTGGTGAGTAACTCATAGTCAATAGTTATTTCTTCTTCTTTTTTAATGTCTCTTTTAGTTAAAATGAAATACTTTTCATTTGCTGAATAGACGAAAGCATTTGGACTACAACAATGGTTAAAGTAACATATAGGTTCGTCAACAATAAATATTCTACCATCAGGAAAATAATGTTGATGATCGTGTAAATGTTTTTCATCTTCTGATAGTGGAGTCTCTTCAGTTACTTCTCTGATATATTTTAATTCGGTAATTACTGAATTTGAGGGAATGCTTTCTTTTGCATATATTCCGAGTCCTTTTGAAGAAGTATTTTTAACATGAAATTTCATAGTAATTATCTTCCTTTTTTTATATAACATTAAAAGTCTTTTTAGGCTCTTAAACGAGTTTTTTGCTATCAAAAAAACGCTCTAAGAGCTGTTTTTGGTGCAAATTTTAACATAATATCTTTACTATCAACAACAATGGCGTGAACGGCACCGCTTTGATAAGTTAAAAAAATACCACTCTAAGATGCCATAATATGCGAAAAATTGATGTAACGTATTGAGAGACAGAAGTTTTATGTACAACGACCCCATTCTCGTTAACCCCATTTTCGTGTTCAGTGGAACACCAAGTTACATCGAAATTTTATTTGTACTTTTTACTAGTAATTTTAATTTACTGTATACATTTGGATTAACTAATAAGCCTTTTTTAAATATATATTTTGAAGTCTTTACTGGATCAGATTTCATCTCTTTAGCTATTCTGGCTATCTCTTCTTTGCTAATATTTCTTCTAACAAGCTTAAAACTTGAGTTAAAAGTATTGTATTTTACCATCCAGGTTAGATTCCCATAATCAGATGATTCAAAAAAATACTTGAGTCTTTTTGGATTACCATATTTCAATCCAAGATACATTGTTTGATTTGCTGCATTCTCAATTAAACTATGTATTTCACTGCCTTTTTCATCACCTTTAAAACTCATTTTATTTCTGTCAAGCTTCATTTCTTTATAAACAATTTTGTCCGAAATCCCATGACACATTTCATGATATGCATTGATCAAGCCTCTTTGCAGTTCTTCATTATTTTCAGGTAGAAGAGTAGCAACTCTTCCAATACCATCGATAACTCTAAAACTTTTTCCATGAGCCTGAAGTGCTGGTGATAATATAATTTGAATTTCTTTTATAGCATGTTTATTAGAATTAAGTAAACGTAATGCCGGTTCATATTCTTTCAGCCATGCATTCTTAAATGTATTAGCTTCTTTTCTAAATAAGTTAGAGTTCTTCTCAAAATACTTTTTATAGAAATGGTGGTATTCATATTCTATAAGATTAACAAGTTTGTCTGCAATAACTTTTTCTTTTCCGGAAAACTTATTTAAATATGGATATAATATCAATAAATTATTTTCCAACACAACCCAAACATGTTTATTTGAACTGTCTACTTTTTCTTTTCCCAACAGAAGATCAAATGCTATTTCAGTATCTTTAAAGTTTTCAAAATATACAGGTACTCTAACCAATCTGTGTACCTTCCAATATTTTGTTAACTCTTTAGAAAGCGCCGGTGCTTCTTTTTCGAGTCTCTTATCATCAATACCAAATTTATTATGCTGTTTTTTCATAGTAGTAATGTATTTTTTGTCATAGAGGCAGATAGCAACGTCAGGTAAATTCAGATGAGCTGCTACATAAAACCCCACATCACGTTGCGGTTCACAAAGAACATTTATAGGAATCTGATTATTACCTTTATTTTTTTTAGGCTTTTCTGGATTATTTGCATAACAATTCACGGCTGAAATAAGGACAGCTAACAATAATAATTTGCATTTTTTAATCATTTCTTTTTCCTTTTTTCTTATGTAACGTTTTTGATCTCTTATATTTTTGCAGCGGGAGCAAAAAATGATTAAGAGTATCTACTGGTTATGATTTTTTCTTTCAAAATTTTTCTTAAAGCCCATTTTTGGTATCATTTATTGCTTCAAAGAGCTGTTTTTGGTGCAAATTTTAACATAATATCTTTACTATCAACAACAATGGTGTGAACGGCACCGCTTTGATAAGTTAAAAAAATGCCACTCTAAGATGCCATAATATACGAAAAATTGATGTAACGTATTGAGAGTCAAAAGTTTTATGTACAACGACCTCTTTGTGTTTAATTGAGCATACCCATAGGTATGTGAATGAATTCAAAATCGGGAAGAACTATAGGGTCAAACTTTCCTCATAATACAGGACACTTCAGTCGTTGTCACTTCTGTTTTTAGATAGCTTTTCTTTATATTGTATACAACTTTTAGTTTTGCTGGAAGGAGGGTGGCACTTTAGCTTTTTTTTCTTTATATTTTATTTGCATACCTCTTAAAAAGTTACGTAGTACTTGATCTTTACATACTCGGTAATTATCATGGCTGGGTTTACGAAAAAAGGCACTTAATTCATGTTTGCTGATTGGAGCTCTAGCCAAATCCAAGATTTCCAGAATATCTTTATCATTCATACTTAATGCTATTTTTATTTTTCTTAAAATCATATTCTTAGTTAAATATTTTTCGGGTTTGGGTTGAGGCCCCTCTCTTTTCCCTCGTTTATCATTAATAAAACCATTTAGGAAAATTACCAATAAGGAATCACTAAATTCTTGAAATGCAGGGTCATCATCTTTTTTTAGCCAATCACTAATCTGCTCTCTTGTTACTTCATGGTCAGCTAGTCTGAATAGTGCAATCATTTTGGAATCGTTAAAGTCGAACATATAGCGAATACGGCGTATTATATCATTATTTGTCATGGGGATTCTCCGATCAATGCAGTAGTTGTATCACAACTACTTACTGCTTGGTTATGTGAATAAAGTAGTAGGTTTATTCTTTAATCTACTACTTTGCTGTATTTTAATATAATGTCCTATGTGTAAAATTGCGTTCTCTAGTTTCTAAAAAATAAAAAAGAATGCTCACCACATATCCCATAGAAATATTAAATACAACATCATTAAAATGAAGCGAGGTTATATACAATAAAAATAACCGTTAAGCTTTGCGGTTTTAAGTAAGACAGGCATTCCTGCCGTTAGGAACAAGATGTATTCGGGATAAACGTACAGTGCACTCGCAGGCAGGAATGCCTGCGCTACCAAGCTTAACGGTTACCAAAAAAAACGCTCTAAATGCTGTCTTTGGTGCAACAACAATTGCGTGAACGGCACCACTTTCATAAGTTAAAAAATACCACTCTAAGATGGCATAATATACGAAAAATTAATGTAACATATTGAGGAACTTTTATGTGCAACGACCCCGTTTAAATATTCCAGCTTAAAGTGCCAATTTTATGTGTTTTTGACTGTTTAAGGCTCATATAAAGGATTTTATTTATACAACAGCTTAAGCA
>CAZVCD010000170.1:0-6223 GCA_964625675.1 uncultured Victivallales bacterium
GTTATAGAAACGGAGAACGTGGAAATGCCTGACATTTATAAAACATATAAAGATATCATAAAACCCGAGCTAAAAAAGAAATTGGGTTGCACTAATATCATGAAAGTTCCTCGCCTCTCTAAGATTCTTATATCTACCGGCATTGATGCTAACGAAGATAAAGATGCTTTTACAGAAGCTAAGAAAAATATTACAGTGATAACCGGACAATCTGCGGTTATTACAAAATCTAAAAAGAATATTTCTAACTTTAAACTTCGTAAGGGGATGCCTGTAGGAGTAATGGTAACTCTTAGAAATCAGAGGATGTACGAATTCTATGATAGATTAGTACATACTGTATTACCCCAGGTCCGTGACTTTAGAGGTGTTTCACCCAAAGGTTTTGACCACAGCGGTAATTATAATATGGGATTAAATGATATTAGCGTATTTTCTGAAATCGACCTTGACAAGTTGAAACGCCCCATGGGCTTAAATATTACTATTGTAACAACGGCTGAAACAGATGAAGAAGCACGCGAATTGCTGAACCTTCTTGAAATGCCTTTTGCAAAGAATCAGGGAGACAGGGATAATGGCTAAAAAAAGTATAATTGCAAAATGTGAACGTGGAAATAAATTTAAAGTTCGTGAATATAGACGCTGCAAAAGATGTGGCCGTTCACGTGCACATATTAGAAAATATGAACTTTGCCGAATTTGTTTTAGAGAACTTGCTTCTGTAGGACAGATTCCAGGCGTAACTAAAGCAAGCTGGTAAGAGGAGCCAAAATTATGAGTATGCAAGATCCATTAAGCGATATGCTTACACACATTAGGAATGCAGGCAGTGCTTCTTTAACAGAAACAGCAATGCCCACTTCAAAATTTAAAAAAGCGGTTGCTGATGTTTTGAAGGAAGAAGGCTATATCAAAGGTTATAGCGAAAAAGGTGAAGGCGTTAAAAAAGAGCTTGTTGTTCAAGTAAAATATTACAAACGTAAACCTGTTATTGAAGGTATTAAAAGAATTAGTAAACCTTCATGTCGTATTTATTGTGGCGGGAAAGAGGTCCCTAAAGTCAGAAATGGATTGGGAACTGTTATTATTTCAACCCCACAGGGCGTTATTAGCGGAACAAAAGCTAAAAAATTGAACGTCGGCGGCGAAATACTTTGTTACGTCTGGTAATTAGAAAGAGGCAATTACTATGTCAAGAATTGGAAATAAACCGATACAGATTCCTTCAGGCGTGACTGTTATAGCTAAAGATGGCTTGATGTCAGTTGAAGGAGCAAAAAGTAAGCTATGTCAAAAAATTCCGCCAAAGGTGGAAGTTAATATTGAAGACTCAGTAATAAGCGTGAAACCTGTTGATGGCTCCAAAACAGCGAGTGCAATGCAGGGACTGACAAGAAGTCTTTTAGCCGGTATGGTTGAGGGAGTTATTAAGGGGTTTAAGAAAAACCTTGAAATTGTTGGCGTTGGTTATAGAGCAAAAATTATAGGTGACAAGCTTGATTTAACTCTGGGATTTTCACATCCTGTAGTTTATAATATTCCGAAAGGAATCACAGTAACTGTTACTGATAATACGAAAATCTCCGTGGAGGGTGCTGATAAACAACTCGTTGGTGAAGTTGCGGCAACTATAAGGCGATACAGAAAACCAGAGCCATATAAAGGCAAAGGAATTCGTTATGCCGGAGAATATATAGCATTGAAAGTTGGAAAATCTGTCGGTTAAAATGCATATAAATGGATATTTTAACTTTTTGATAGACAGCAATATGATGTGCTTGATAAGAGGAAAAAGATAAAACAAATTTAGCTTTTAAATATTGCTGAAATTTTGGAGAATATTGGAAAATGGCAAAATTAACAAAAATACAGTTACGTAGACGTCGTCATAATCGTTTACGTAAATCAATTATGGGAACAGCTGAGCGTCCGCGTATGTCTGTTTTTGTATCAAATTCGCATATTTATGTGCAGTTTATTGATGACGATACAGAAAAAACATTGGCTTCTGCATCAACTTTGTCCCCTGAGTTCAAGAAAAGCGGAGAAAAGGCAGATGTAAAGGGCGCTGGAGCTCTTGGCGTAATGGCCGCAGAAAAAGCTAAAACGGCCGGAATCAACAGTGTTGTATTTGATCGTGGTGGATTTACATACCATGGAAAAGTCAAAGCTGTAGCCGAATCTGCCCGTAAAAACGGCTTAAAATTTTAATTGAGGTGCTTAATATGGCAGCTAATGCAAGACATTTTGACGAAGAAAAACCAAAAGAATTTGAAGATAGAGTTGTAAGCATAAACCGTTGTAGCAAAGTAGTAAAGGGTGGACGTAACTTCAGCTTTAGCGCGCTTGTAGTTGTTGGAAATCGTAAAGGTACAGTTGGTGTTGGTTTAGGCAAAGCAAATGAAGTAGGTGACGCGATCCGCAAAGGTGGCGAAATTGCTCGTAAAAATATGATAGATGTACCTATGAACAAGCAGACAATTACACACTCTGTTGAAGCTCGTTTCGGTGGCGGTAAAGTTATGATGAAACCAGCGGCTCCCGGAACTGGGTTGATCGCAGGTGGCGGAATGAGAGCTGTGCTTGATTTAGCCGGAGTTAGGGATATTTTAGCAAAATCACTTGGTTCAAATAACCCGGTAAATGTTGTTAGAGCAACTATGGAAGGAATTAAATCATTGCGCTCTAAAAGCGACATTTTATCAAAACGCGGAATTGCCGCTATAAAGATATAGGAATTTTTAAATATGAAACTTCATACCTTAAAAAATACAGAAGGTGCACGTAAAAAGCGCAAACGTGTTGGACGTGGTGATGGCTCAAACTGGGGTCGCACTGCTGGTAGAGGAGAGAAAGGTCAAAGCTCCCGTTCCGGTTCAACCAGACGCTTGCATTTTGAGGGAGGGCAAATTCCTCTTTTTAGACGTTTACCTAAAAGAGGTTTTAAAAGCAGAAATCATAAAGATTATACTGTAATCAATTTATCAGATCTGGAAAAAACTTTTTCCGCTAATGATACTATTGATGAAAAACTGCTTATTGAAAAAAGTCTTGTTCCTAAAATTAAATATGGATTAAAAATTTTAGGCAACGGAGAAATAACAAAACCTTTAACAATTATTGCTAATCATTTTTCAGAGTCTGCTAAAACTAAGATAGAAGCAGCCGGTGGAAAGTGTGAATTAGTCTAATAAACTATTTAATTTTAAAATCTTGACCATTCTACGATAGGTTGATAATTTTTTATCATACCGAAACCGTGATGGCAAGACTTTAAACTTTAAACTTTGAAGAACCAATATCCAATCTGTCCGCCATAGCTTAAAAAGCTAAGAAAGATAATTGCTGAAAAAGCTATTTGGATATTGGAAATTCTTTTATCTGTCTTAGCGTAGTTTTAACGAAGACGGATTCATTATTGAATATTCCAGCTAGACTGGGTTAGTTTTTTACCAAATAAATTTTACCGAAGTTAGGATGTATAATGCTATCAGCTTTTTTTAATGCCTTAAAAGTAAAAGAACTAAGAAATAAAATTTTATTTACTCTAGGAATTATTGCTTTATGCCGTGTGGCATCTACCATTCCATGTCCAGGCGTAGATACACATGCCCTGAATATTTACTTTGATCAGTTTAATCAAAGTTCCGGTGGCGGAGCTGGTATGTTTTTTGGCATGTTCGATATGTTTACCGGAGGTGCACTTCAGAAATTCGCTGTAGCTACATTGGGTATTATGCCCTACATTTCTGCTTCTATTATTATGCAGATGCTTCAACCAGTTATTCCCCAGTTTGAAAAAATGCAGAGGGAAGGTGGAGAAGCAGGCAGACAGAAAATTAGCCAAATTACTAGATATCTTACTTTAGTAATATGTGTAGTTCAGGGGGCTATGGCTGCATATGCTATGGTAAATCCACAGCGCATAGGTCTACCCGCTCCACCGATGCCTTTAGTAACAAACCCAGGTCCCGCATTTATACTGATGACTATTGTCATATTAACATGTGGAACTATGTTTTTGATGTGGCTAGGAGAAAGAGTTACTGATAATGGAATAGGAAACGGTGCTTCAATAATTATTACAATAGGTATTTTGTCCAGGCTTCCCAATGCGGTTTACAGCTTATACGAAATGCTTAAAACTGGTGGTTTTGATGGACAGGTCGTAAAACCTGTACATGTATTTCTTTTAATATTATTATTTATTTTTGTTACTGCGGCGACAATTGTGTTAACTCAGGGGCAAAGAAGAATACCTATTCAACATGCGAAAAAGATGGTTGGAAGGAGAATGACTGGTGGGAATACATATATTCCATTAAAAGTCAACTTTTCCGGTGTTATGCCTATTATCTTGGCTGGAGCGATTCTGATAGTTCCAGGAATGGTGCTTGGATGGCTTCCTTCACTTAGGTTTTTGGAAGCATATTTTGCATATGGTTCAGCCTCTTATATGCTCTTCTATGGAATTTTGATACTTTTATTCTCATATTTTTGGGTTGCAAATCAGTTTAATCCTTTGCAGATTGCCGATAACCTAAAAAGAGACAGTGCTTTTATTCCTGGAATAAGACCAGGGGCCCCCACTGCTGAATATCTTGACAATACTATGACAAAAATAACTCTTTGCGGTGCTTTATTTCTAACAGCATTAGCTGTTTTTCCAATGATTCTCTATAGACAGTTCAATATACCATATTTGGTTGGGAGTTTCTTTGGTGGAACAAGCTTGATTATTATGGTTGGTGTAGCACTTGATACTTTAAGCCAACTTGAATCACATCTTATTATGAGAAATTATGATGGATTCATGAAAAAAGGCAGAATTCAAGGAAGAAGCAAAAGAAGCTACTAACAAACCGAATTGTTATTTTTGATGTTATTGTCATAGGTTTATTCCCCGTTGAAGAGCGACTTAAATTTGGCCAAAGTTATTTCGTTTAGGGGATATTTTGATTTATGATTGTTGATTTCAGGTTAAAATATTAAACAATAATAAATTAACAGTTCTACAATGTTCAAGAAAATAATCAATCATTTTTTCTCTATTCCCTGTCCCGCTTGTAAAAAAGAAGCAGCTGTAAATAATTCCGAATTTTGTCCAAGCTGTATCGAAAAACTAAACATTATTAATTCCCCATTCTGCCCTGGGTGCGGAGGAGAGCTTGACGGTATATTAGATGTCTGTTCTAAATGCTTAAAAGAAGAAACTGTCCCCTGGGAATCTGCTATTTCTTTGATGAATTTAAAAGGACTTGGCAGAGATTTGATCCAGCGTTTTAAATATAAGAATGAAACCTCTTTATTAAGGCCGCTTGCTTCCTTAGCTGTAAATGCACTTGAAAATTCAAATACCAACTTTGATTTAATAACTCCAATACCATTACATTGGATACGAAAATTTACCCGAGGGTATAATCAGTCTGATCTTATTGCTAGACAGATGTCAAATATTTCTAACGTTAAGTACAAAAAAATCCTCTACAGAAACAAGTATACACGTTCTCAAACAAAGCTGACTGGTAAACAGAGAAGGAAAAGTATAAATAATGCTTTTAGCGTAATGAACAGCAAGTTTATCAGCGGGAAAAATATCCTGCTTGTAGACGATGTTTTTACTACCGGTTCAACTCTTCGCGCTGCTGCTGGAGAAATACTGAAAGCAAATGCTAAAAGCGTATCTATTTTAGCTTTGGCAAGAAGGTAAGGGCGTATTACGCCCCTACTTGATTACTAACCACCATGACAAAGATGAATTACTTTGACATCGGCATTATCAGGGACAATATAGCTTTCGTACTCTTCGTCGATGATTACTTCATCATTGATGGTGACTGTTATCATTATATAAGAATATTCCATTTTATTTAGAATGTCTCTTACAGTCATTCCTTCAAACCAATCGATTTTATCTCTATCATTGATTAGAATCATTATTTATAAACCCTCATATACCGGAGGTATTTTTGTTTTTGATTTCATGACGTAAACTTAGCCTCAGTTTTTTTTCAGTAATATTATAAAATCAAGTGTCTTGGGTATAACAGCCATTTAGAAGTAACTCTATGCAGACGTTTGCCTGCATATTTGCTACTATTGCAACTCTGGAAGAGAGTAATCCCATCTTCATTTCACTTGCACCATCTCCACAAAAGTAGATTTGTCCGGCCTTAATAACTTTCATATCCTTAGTGTGTCCCGTTCCTGAGAGACCGTT
>CAZVCD010000171.1:0-6217 GCA_964625675.1 uncultured Victivallales bacterium
CATTATCATCAAACCCTTTTAAAAACGGGTAATGTATAGATGTAAAAAAAACAGCAAATATTATCAGCGTAAGGCAAGCAGGATAAAAAAAATCTTTTTTATTACTTATTTTAAAATCCATAATTTGGGCTAAAATCTTTCCGTTTCTTCCGCGTATTCCGTGGTTAGTTACTTTTTATCAAAAATAGATTTTTTTTCGGATGAAAATATTTTGGGGTAAAAGATTTTTAATTTAGCCAGCCTGTATTTTAAGGCTGTTATTATACAACCTACTCCATATTTAAGGCTACGCCGAAAGTTAATGCTGGATGCGTCCTCAAAATACTTGGTGGGACATGTAATTTCTGCAACAGTGCAGCCGTACCAAATAGTTTGTGCCAATAGCTGGTTATCAAAAACAAAATCATTCGAAAAGTTTTCACAGTCCAGGGCATCAAGAAGTTCACGGGAAAAGGCCCTGTAACCTGTGTGGTATTCAGACAGTTTTGCACTAAGCAGAATGTTCTCAGTAAATGTTAATACACGATTACAGAAGTATTTCCAATACGGCATTCCGCTTTTTAAAGAGCTGCCTCCAAGAATCCTTGAACCAATAACACAATGGTAAACATTATTGCCAATCAAGGAAGCCATTGCCGGTATTAATTTTGGTGTATACTGGTAATCAGGATGAACCATAATAATAATATCCCCACCATTGTCAAGTGCCATCTGATAACACTTTTTTTGATTAGCGCCATAACCAAGATTTTTTTCATTGACAAAAATGATTACCCTGTCAAGTTTTTTTGCTATTTCAACGGTCTTGTCTTTGCTGGCATCGTCCACAATAATGATTAAATCTACACAATCCTGTTCGATTACTTCATTATATGTTTTGAGTAATGTTTTTTCCGCATTGTATGCGGGCATTATAACTATTACTTTTTTATTTTTATACATAATTTTACTTTATTGGGTGATCGCCAGAGGCGATTAAAATTTAGTTATTTAAAATAAATCAAATATAAACAAGTAATCAAACGTTCTATTTTCAACCTTCAAGAATCGGAGCTAATTTCTTTTTTATTTCATCCGGTATGCATTCAGGAGAAGTCATGATTGCATTTTTTGACGTATTTTTGCACGAGCATTTTCTCTTTAGAGAACTAAAAGAATTAGCAACTTTTTGGATTATAACTTTAGCAGTTTTTATATTTGTTTTCATAGTATTTATAACCATTTCAACACTTACTTCTCCATGATCCGAGTGCCAGCAGTCATAGTCTGTTACCATTGCAGATACGCAGTAGCAGATACCTGCTTCTCTGGAGAGTTTGGCTTCTGCCAGGCTTGTCATACCTATTATATCTATACCCCATGATTTATATAAAAAGGATTCTGCTTTAGTAGAAAAAGCTGGGCCTTCCATGTTTACATATGTGCCTCCGAGAACAGCTTTAGGGGGATTTTTGTCTGCGGTAAATAATTCAGAGACTGCCTGCTTAGCCTGTTCGAAAACCATACCACTGAATTCAGTACATGTCGGATCGCTAAAGGGAATATGTGCAACAATGCCGTCGTTAAAAAAAGTATGTTTGCTGCTTTGCTTAGTTCTATCAACGTACTGATCTACTAATACAATATCTTTTGGAGCAAGCTCTTCTTTTAAGCTACCTACTGCAGAGATGCTTAAAATATGTGTTACTCCGAGTTTTTTCATTCCGAAGATATTAGCTCTATGATTTATTTCAGATGGAGAAATTGTATGTCCCTGGCCATGTCTTGGTAAAAAATATACTTCTGTATCATCAATTTTTCCATGCAAGTATTGACCTGATGGTGAACCAAACGGCGTTTCGACTGTTACAAAATCAATTTTCTTTACACTATCTACATTATATAGACCGCTTCCGCCAATTATCCCAAGTTTCATTTTTTCCTCCTAACAAGATAAATCTTGTTTTTGTATTTTTATTTTGTAGCACAATTTAACATTGTTACCTATGCATGCGTTAAAGACGCAAATTCCTATATGTAACAATAAAAAAGTGACTGCACTTGCAAAAAGGTTTTGAAATTTCGTAATATTATATTCTATTACCTCTTTGTATTTTTTCAAAAACAATTATGAGTTTATAATATGAATAGTTAGAGTCTACATGAAAAGTCTATCCGCCTTTGGAGGATATTTTAGACTTGACTCTAATTTAAAGATTTGTCATGCGAAAAATAAGGTACCACGATGTTTCAGAGAAAACCTTTCTTTGAAACTTTTAATTGCTGATACCTATAAGAGAATTATACAGTGAGGTATTATTTAGATGAAAAAAAAGAAATCAGATACTAATGTACCTGAAGAAAAAGATTTTGATAAAAAAAACAATGTTTCTGAAGAACAGGAAAATGTGGAACAAGCGTCTGAGGAATCCGATGATTCTGTGGTTTTTACAGATGAACAGATAATTGGAATGCAGAAAGAAATATTAGCTTTTCAAATAAAATTGAAAGCTACAGAAGAAAAACTGCTACGATCCCATGCTGAATTTGAAAACTTCAGAAAACGCAGTATTAGAGAAAAAAATGAAATAAGAAAAAACACTCAACTTAATACGATAAGTGCAATTTTACCTGTTCTTGACCATTTTGAACTTGCCCTTAAAGCAGCCGAAGACGCAAAAAATGTTGATGCAGTCTTACATGGAATGAATTTAATAAAAACTGAGTTTGAGAAGGCTTTAAGTTCATTGGGTGTTGATATCATCAATGCAGTGGGTGAAAATTTTGACCCTGAAATACATGAAGCAATAGCGAATGAAGCATCTGAAGAGCACAAAAAAGACACTGTATCGAAACAATGGAGAGCCGGATATAAGCTGGGAGATAGATTAATTCGCCCAGCAACAGTAGTTGTCAGCACCGGAACTGAAGATAAGAAGAAATAACATTTAATAAGTTATAGAAATTTGCTTTTAAAGCCGTTAAAAATAATATTTTGTTAGCGGATAAAAAGATAAAACAAGGTTTACCTTGATATGGAGAGAGAATAAAAATGGCAAGAGACTATTATGAAATACTGGGTGTATCTAAAACCGCTGATGCATCTGAAATGAAAAAATCATACCGTAAACTGGCAATAAAATACCACCCTGATAAAAATCCGGGCAACAAAGAAGCTGAAGAAAAATTTAAAGAGCTTTCTCAGGCATATGAAGTTTTAAGCGATCCTAAAAAACGGTCGACTTATGATCAGTTCGGGCATGATGCATTTACTCGTTCCGGTAGAAGCAACGCCGGAGGTGGTATGGGGGGATTCCATGATCCGTTTGATATATTCAGCCAGGTCTTTGGCGGCGGTGGCGGCGGAGGAGGAGGCGGAGGCTCAATTTTTGAAGAATTTTTTGGTGGTGGTCGTAGCAGTAGAGGCGGCAGCAGATCATCAGCCCGCGATGGCGCAGACTTAAGATATGATCTGGAAATTGATTTTGAAGACGCGGTTTATGGCGGTGATAAAAAGATATCATTTAGACGCCTACAATCCTGCTCTGAGTGTGCTGGAAGTGGTTGTAAATCCGGGACAAACAAGGTTACATGCTCCAGATGCGGCGGCAGTGGGTATGTTTCTACTAATCACGCGTTTTTAAGTATGCGTCAGGCCTGCCCTACCTGCCAGGGAACAGGACAAGTAATTGAGAACCCCTGCAGTAAATGCGGTGGAGAAGGCAGAGTTAGGGCACAGAAGACTATTCAAATCCACATCCCTCCTGGTGTTGATACTGGTTCCCGCCTACGTGTTGCCGGTGAAGGAGAAAGTGGTATAGGGGGCGGCAGCGTCGGAGATTTATATGTGGTAATACATATACGCAGTCACGAAGTTTTTCACAGAGACGGCCTGGATATAATGTGTGAAGTACCTATTTCCTTTGCTACAGCTGCATTAGGTGGAATAATAGAAGTTCCTACCATATCTGGAAAAGCAAAGCTTAAAATACCTGAAGGTACATCAAATGGAACAGTTTTACGTATGCGCGGAAAAGGGATTCCTTCGCTACGCGGCGGCAAACGTGGAGACCAGCATATAAAAATCTATGTAGAAATACCTCAGAAACTGACTAAGCCACAAAAGGAAAAATTACAGGAATTTAATGAAGCATGCGAAAAAGACCCCAAGCATTACCCTATGAAAGCTTCATTCATGGAAAAAACAAAACGTTTTTTTAAAGGCGACTGATCTATATTTATATATGTTATACCCAAAGCATAATGGTTTTCTAAAAATAATAATAAAAAAGAGAATTAAAAATTAGCAGAAAAACTAAAACAGAAAATACCTCCGGTATAGATTGCTGATTTATGATTAATAATAAAATTGTAATTAAAAAACTGGCTGTTATAGGGAATCCAATTTCACATTCTTTATCGCCGGTAATGCATAACGCTGCGCTGAATTTCCTTGGCATTGACAGTGAATATATCGCTGTTAACCTGGAAAAAGGTTGCTTTAAAAATTTTATTGCAAAAGCAGGAAAAGACTTTTCGGGTTTTAATGTAACTGTTCCTTATAAATCGGCTATTATTCCTTTTTTAGATATAGTGGAAGACGAATGCCTTTCATCTCAAAGTGTAAATACTGTCGTAATTGACAAAGATGGAAAGCTTCATGGAAAATCCACAGACGGGTATGGCCTAGAAATGGCATTGAACGAGGTTTTTCATGTATCACCCACAGACATTAACCTATTTTTTATAGGTTGTGGTGGTGCTGCAAAAGCAGTTGCTGCACATTTTTTAAAAAAGGGTGTAAAAAGTATTGTATTTGCTAACAGAACTGTTGCAAATGCAGCAGAGTTTACTAGTAAATTAAAACTAAAATATCCTAAAAGCAATATAAAATTCTGCAGCCTGACCGATCATAACAAAATAAACGAATTCTTAGATTTAAATCCGATAGTTATCCAGTCAACAAGCTTGGGACTAGGAAAAGAAGATCCGTCTCCTTTAGCTCCGGAACTGTTTAGACGTGGTTTAAGAGTTTTTGATATGATCTATCATAAAACAAAATTTCTCAGTTTAGCTGAAAGTAAAAAATGTGTGTGTGCAGATGGCAGATTAATGCTTTTATATCAGGGTGCCCGCTCCTTTTATCTCTGGACAGGTATTGAACCACCGATAAAAATAATGAAGAAGGCTCTTTTTTCATCATTAACAATTAACCAGTAACCAGCCGTGCCATGGCGTAGCCTGAAAGGCGAAGACTGGTAACCAGTAATAATTAATATGTTTTATCCATATCCATTTACAGAAGAGATGATGCCTTTATGGTACATTTTTATTTTCATATTCGGCCTTTGTGTTGGCAGTTTTTTAAATGTATGTATTTGGAGGATGCCCCGTGGAGAGTCTGTTGTTTTTACACCATCCCATTGCCCTAACTGCAATTATAAAATAAAATGGCATGAAAACATACCCGTTTTAAGTTGGCTGTTATTGAGAGGACGCTGTTCTAGTTGCAAAACTTCAATATCTCCACGATACTTAGCTGTAGAAATATTGACTGGAATACTTATTCTTCTTGCCTGGTGGCGTGTAGTGAATTGGCATCAACCCATATCCCTGTTTTTGTTCTATTTGCTGGCTACAGTTTTGTTTATTGTTACTTTTTTTACCGACTTGAAACATAAAATTATTCCAAACCGATTAACCTACAGCGTAATTATTATCAGTCTACTGCTGGCTTTATTTTTCCCACAGGCGATGAAAATGGTCACTCCAACAGAGGCATTGATTAATTCTCTTTTAGGACTTCTAACTGCCGGAGGAAGTTTAGCCGTTGTATTGGTAGTCGGAAAAATAATTTTAAAAAAAGATGCCTTAGGATGGGGAGATGTAAAATTTATTGCTGCTGTTGGTGCCTGTTTCGGCCTTTATCCGCCAGTTTGGTTTTTCTGCATTCTTATTGGCTCAATTCTGGGGACAATTACAGGGTTAATTATAATACTTTTCAGCAGAGGAAAATGGTCTACGGCACTACCTTTTGGAACTTTCCTATCTATTGCCGGTTATTTATGGATTTTATACGGTATAGAGATAACCACTTGCTATTTTAAAAGTATACAAAGTTGCTTTTCTATTTATTGATAAAGCACACCTAATTCCAAAAAAATGTTGCCTCAAGATAAATCTTGTTTTTATCTTTTTATTTTATTACGTTGACTAATGTTGTTGGCTATGAGTAAGC
>CAZVCD010000172.1:0-2778 GCA_964625675.1 uncultured Victivallales bacterium
TAACTATATATATCCTACACTTAAACTCAATTGGTCCATTTTATGAAAAAAGTTTATTGTGATTTTTAAATGTTCTAAACAAACCTATAATTATTCCAAAGATGAAATGATTTCTGAAAAATAATTGAGTATAAAAATCCCAAAAATAAAAATACCTCCGGTATATTCTTTGAAAAATAATGATTTATACCTTATTCTTTCTTCTAGGCAAAAACTTTTGTCTTAAAAGTAATTTTTAATTTTTCAATCCAAAAAGAATATTTAAATTCATGAATGATAGTATAATCTATGTTTATGTCGTAAGCTTAGGCTGCTCTAAAAATTTTGTTGACACGGAAATTATGGCTGCATCGCTGCTAACTCATGGAATAGGGATAACAGATGATCCTGATGAAGCTTCTATTTTCCTTATTAATACCTGTGCATTTATTCCACCGGCACGAAAAGAAGCTGAAGAAAATATTAATAAAGCCCTGGAGTGGAAAGCTGATTATCTTGACGGTAAAATTATTGTTACCGGCTGTTTAACGCAATGGGATAAGAAAAAACAGTATATAAAGAAGTACCCGGACGTTGATCTTTGGCTTGGTATTGATGAATTGACAATACTACCTGAAAAAATTGCAGAACTTTATTCCGAGACAAAACAAATTCAAAAAATAGTTCATCATAAGGATCCCCATTTTCTTTATAATGACAAAACACCAAGATTACAGCTTACTCCTGCACATTATGCCAATATAAAAATAGCGGAAGGCTGTGATAACAGATGTGCCTATTGCACAATTCCTTCAATTAGAGGAAAATTGCGCAGCAGAAAACAGGACTCTATATTACTAGAAGCAAAATCTCTTCTGGAGAACGGTGTTAAAGAGCTACTTATAATAGCACAGGATACTACAGCTTTTGGCAGAGAAAAAAAAGAAGGCACTGAGAATTTAGCTTCTCTGCTCCGGGAGCTAGATAAGATTGAGGGAGAACATTGGATTAGAATACATTATTTGCATCCTGAAGGGATAACAGATGAACTGATTTCTGTATTAGCCAGTTCCAAACACATACTGCCTTACCTGGATATTCCTTTGCAGCATATTTCCGATAATGTCCTAAAAAATATGAACCGCAGAATTAATTCTTCTCAAATCAAAGATGTTTTGCATAAACTTAAAAAAAATATTCCGAATTTAGTAATACGAACAACTTTTCTAACAGGTTTCCCCGGTGAATCAGACGCTGATTTTAATGAGTTAAAAAAGTTTATTTCCGCATGGAAATTTGAGCGCCTAGGCGTTTTCCCATTTTATCCTGAAGAGGACACAAAAGCAGTAACACTGCCGAACCAAATATCTTTCTCCATAGCAGAGAAAAGAGCTGAAACATTATACAAAATACATGCAGTAAATTCCCTCGACTTTAACAGAAAACTTGAAGGTAAAGAGCTTGATGTAATTGTTGATGCCTCAGAACCTGGAGGAATAATTGGCCGTACATACATGGATTCACCCGATATAGATAACACCGTTAATATTAAAGCCAATAAAGCAGTTAAAACGGGAAATATCATAAAAACAAGAATAACGGAGAGTTCTGAGTTTGAACTTACAGGATTTAAAATTTCAAGATAAATCTTGTTTTTGTCTTTTTATTTTATTGTGCCAGTTAACCTTATTGACTATGAATATGTAAAAAAACAAATTCTTCTATACTCAAGTTAAACTTCCCAGTTATTCAATGGGACTTGTGTTTTATATTTGTCTTTTAATGAGGAATATGATATTGTTATCTCTCAGAGTCTTTAAATGCGCAAATAGCATATTAAAAAACAAATTCCTATACAGTGATACCGGAGGTATTTTTGGTTTTGGGTTATTTGCGAGACTTTAGTCTCATTTATTTTTAATAATTTTTCGAAAACCATTTTGCTTTGGGTATAATTATAATTAGCTCTAGCCTTTTTATGACTGTAAGCTATAAACATAAAGAAAAATTATTTAAGAACTTTATTAGGTAATAAAAACGGCAATACTGAAGTGTTGTGATTAAACCACTAAATCAACAAATCACTAAATCACTAAATGGTTTAGTTTCAACAAGGGGAGAGTATGAATCTACCAAATAAAATCACTGTTTCAAGGATCGTTCTAGTTTTTATAATTCTAATCTTAGCCAATGTATACAATAAATTTTCCTCTCCAATTGCCTATTCCATTCAGATTATTGTTGCTATTCTTACTGTACTTGCGGCTTATTCCGATATGCTTGATGGACAGATTGCCAGAAAATATAATTTGGTAAGTGATTTCGGTAAATTAATTGACCCGCTTGCAGATAAAATTTTTGTAATGGCAATATTTATTATATTTGTTGACACAGTAAATCCATATACACACAGATCAATGCTGCCAGGCTGGATTGTTGTTGTTGTTTTGGCTAGGGAATTTCTTGTTACAGGCTTGAGATCTCTGGCAGCCACCAAAGGAGAAGTTATTGCCGCAGATAAATTTGGTAAGATTAAAACTATAACTCAAATGGCTTTTTTCTTTTTTGGAGGCTTTATTTGGTTGAACATCTTGCCACTGCGGGGAACAGTGCTTGTATTATGGTTTATAGCTATGGGTGTTGTAACAATTATAACTTTCTTCTCCGGCCTGAATTACTTCATAAAATACAAACATCTGTATCTGGATGATTAAGACATAGCACTAAGCTTTCAGGATAAATCTTGTTTTTATCTTTTTGCTTCTGTTTTAAATCACGACCATGTTGATTGTTAAAAAG
>CAZVCD010000172.1:2878-6146 GCA_964625675.1 uncultured Victivallales bacterium
TAAATTAATATGACGGAACTATTTTTTCTTTATTGCTTCCCCAAATTATAGCGGATGGATTATTATCCAGCTCATCTGTAAGATTTTTTATACTTTTAGCCGTTGCATTAAAGTTTACTATGGCATCCCCCAGCTGTTTTACTGTTGTTTCCATTAGGGTTCTGGCTGCAGTAGATGTTTCAGGTAATTTGCTATCATTAATCTGCCTGTTTAAATTATTTACCACATGTCTGATTTCTTTCATCGTATCAGACAATTGAGATGTAATTTCATTTATCTTTTCTTCTGTCAAAGTATCTTTAAAGGTAGTTGTTACGTCATTAATGTTATTACTTATTTTATTAACATTATTGATAACATCATCTATTTTAGGGTTCTCCAAATATACATTTACTTTCTTCAACGCAGAACTTACATCTTTAAAAATGACATCAATTCCGGACATTTTATTTAAAGATACATCAATTCTTCTCATTATATCTCCAAATAGTACAGGCGGAACGGAAGGGATGTATACAATGTCTCCTTCTGGTTTTGGAATATTGTTTTTAGGATATTGTTTTAAGTCAAAATACTGAAATTCTTGATATAGGGAACCTGTGATTCCTTCATATCTTAACTGACATCTCATCCCTTTTCCTGTTTGATCTTCTATATATTTTTTAAAAGTCTCACTCTTCTCTTTATCAGGATCCTGCTTTATGCAATCAATAAAAATATCCATATAAATATAGACATAATCACTGCGTCCTATTTTAATATCAGTAATTTCACCGATGGGAACACCACTAAATTTAACTTTGGCTCCAATAGAAAGCCCTTGTACCGATGAATTAACTATAGTCATGCATTTTATTTTCTGTTTCATAAAGGCAAAAAAACCAAATAAAAACAGAGAAATTATCAAAACTGTAAAAGCCGCAACTACAAAAACACCAAGTTTATATTTATTTGCCAAGTTTGCCATATTTATCCTCTTAGTGATGAACGTGTTAAAAAATCTTTTATCCAGGGATCCTGTGTTTTATTTCTAATCTCTTTAGGTTTTCCTTCCGCTACTATACCCTTGGTTTTCTTATCAAGTATAATAACACGGTCTGCAACAGTAAAAATACTGTCCAGTTCATGAGTAACAATTACCATTGTCGAGCCAACAGTTTCCTTGAGATGAAGTATCAATTTGTCCAATTCGGCTGATGATATTGGGTCAAGCCCAGCTGACGGTTCATCAAAAAACAAAATATCCGGGTCCAGAGCCATTGCCCTGGCAAGTCCCGCACGTTTACGCATACCGCCACTTATTTCGAAGGGTGTATAATTTTCAAATCCTTCCAAGCCGACTTGGCTTAATTTGACTTTTGCCAAAGATGCAATAACAGCTTTAGGCAAATCAGTAAACTCACCCAAAGGTAAAGCTATATTTTCCTCTAAAGTCAGGGAGCTGAACAATGCCCCGGACTGGTACAAAACTCCAAACTGTTTTATCAGTTCAAGCTTTTCATCCTCCGTAGCACCAACAATACTGGTTCCATTAATTATTATATCACCCTTTATGGGTTTATACAGTCCTATCATGTGTTTTAAAATTGTACTTTTCCCGCAACCTGATCCTCCCAGTATAGCAAAAACTTCTCCTCTTTTTACAGAAAAGTTAATGTTTTCCATAACAGTTAAACCGCCATAACCTACAGTCAAGTCTTTTACCTCAATAATTTTTTCCTGGTTATTCGGCATTTTTCAAGTGAACTCTTTTGTTTTTTATATTAATGAGAAATTTAATGTTACCGTCTATCAGTAAATTAAAATTCTCTGCTCTATACCCCTTAACTAATCAAAGCGGTTATAACGGCATCAGCGATAACAATAAGAAAAATGCCGGAAACAACAGAAGATGTAGCAGCCCTACCAACTCCTTTAGCATCATTCTCAGCCTCAAATCCTCTTAAGCACCCGATAGCCGCTATTAATACTGCGAATACAACGGTCTTCATAATACCTTCAAACATATCCGAAGCAGAAATAGCCTGTATTGTTCTCAGGTAATATTCGTTAACAGAAACTCCACTCTTTAAAACCCCAACAACCATCCCCCCAAAAACTCCGGCAATATCTCCCATAATTGTTAGTAAAGGCATAACACAAACCAATGCTATCATTTTAGGTATTACCAAAAAACGACTTGTGTTAAGGCCCATGGTATCCATGGCATCCAGCTCTTCCGATACCTTCATAGTGCCTATTTCTGCAGCAAAAGCGGAACCTGCCCTCCCTATACATATCACCGCAACCATTAATGGGCCAAGCTCTTTTACTATTGACAGCCCAACAAGATTAGCAACATAAATAGCAAGGCCAAAACGCCCCATTTGCACTACTCCCTGAAAAGCCAGTATTGCTCCCATTAGAAAACAGATAAGACATACAATTGGAACAGCATCCGCTCCGGTCCGGTCCATGTAATAAAACGTTTCTTTCCATTGCACTTTTCCAGGATGACGTATCGAATAATATACAGCAGAACTTAATTCTCCTATAAACCCAAGAAATTTTTTTGCGTCTTTAATGAGCTTGGATGTAGCATTTCCTAAAGTAACAAAAACGGAATCCGGATGTGCATGAGTGTATTCTGTAAGTATGCCTTTACATGACTCTTTAAATTCAAGTTTTGTCAGTATTTCATTAAGCTCTTCGCTAACTCCTGATATGCATATACGGACATTATTTTTTGCACAAAAAGTTCCACAAGAATCAAGAAAAGCCAAAGCATGAATATCTTTTGGTACAACTTTAGATAGATCTATTTTTACACTGGAAGGGCGGCTCTTGCTAAAGCTGCCTATGAATTTTTTATAGATAATCCCAGAAGCATTTCGGGTAAGTTTCTCCTCCGGAAATTTTTTTATATAGAGAGTACTATCGCGTACTTCAAGTATTGGAATAATTTCATCGCCAGATTTCTTATTTTGATTATTTCTCATTTTTCTTCTATGATGCGACATGAGAATGCCGACTAAAGTTCAAGATGAATTGAAAATCCTACTTCTTATACTTATATACTATGCGTTTAAAGTATAATTAAACAAATTAATGTTTGCATATCATTACTTTTAATATATAGTAAATCTCTTTTTTAGATAATAAGTACGGATATTGACAATAAAACCCGTATCTGTTGCATAATAGTAAAACATAAAAACTGAAAATAATAGCCAAATAATTAAGAGAGTCAACAAATTATGAATAAAAGAGGAAGAGAACTGTTTGTTTG
>CAZVCD010000173.1:0-6117 GCA_964625675.1 uncultured Victivallales bacterium
TGTTCAAGCGATTTACCACCGGTTTCAGGAAGTATATATATGCAGAAAAGAAGATATACAACAGCAAAAAATGCCAGCATACCAAATAAGAATGAATAGCCTAAAGTATTCCCTATTACCAGGAATTTAGATACAAAAATCCAACCAACAATCAGTCCAACAAAACCTCCTATTATAAACCCTAAAGTTCTAATAGAAGTTGGTAGCACCTCAACTAAAACCACATAAACGACTCCTGTGGGTCCAAAAGCTAAAAAACCAACTCCTACCAGTATGCACGTAAGAGCCAGCCAGCCTGTTAACTGAACAGGTGGTAAGACACCTACCACTATTGCTAAAGCAATCATAGAGATAGCAAAGCCTGTTATACCAATTTTTAAAATTTTTCTTCGACCGATCCTGTCCACAAATATAATAGTTCCTATCGTCATAACAAAATTAACTGCTGATAATAGAATAGTTCCGAATATCGCCATAAAATCCGACTGAATTCCGCAATTTTTCAACAAAATAACGCTTGTTTGCATTATCGCATTAATGCCTGATAACTGTGTTAAAATATAAACTGAAATGACTAAAAAAATCGATTTTCTATATTTAAAAAGCAGTTTAAATGAATGGCTCCAGTATACCTGTCCGCCACCTGCGGTCAACATATCCAACTCATTTTTCAGCTCTTCTTCAGGCATATTCATATTTATTGCTTTTAAACTTTCCTTCGCTTCAGGATATCTTCCCTTAAGAACCAGCCATCTCGGGCTTGTTGGAAGCAAGTGGGTAGTAAGAAGCAAAATTACAGGAATAATAAGTATACTGTTAAACATAAGCTGCCAGTTTCCACTCTGCTCAAGACTTATGTTAACTATATTTGCAAGAAACATTCCACCTGTCCATGCAAGTTGAAATATCAAAATCATCATTCCCCTTTTACTGCTTGGGGCGATTTCAGAAAGATATACATTAAAGACAACTGTAGACATAATAGCGGCTGCGCCCTGTATTAATCTACCGATATATAGCCCGGTATAACTGCTGGCGCAAGTAAACAATAATATGCCTATAATAAATAATAGTAAGTTCACATATATCATTGTTTTCCGACCAAAATAATCATTAATCAACAAAACTATCTTAGCAATAACACCGCCTAAAAGAATTAAACCTGCAATAGTAGAAAACTGTTCATTCGTTAATGAAAAGTCTTTTATAAGAAATGGTGCAGCACCGGCAATAGCGCTTAATAAATAACCACCAACGATACCTCCAAGAGTAAAATAAGCCACTATAAAGCCTATAGAATTTCCGATCTTTTTCATGTTTATTTCCTTTAGTTATATAATCTTGAATTTTCTACGTATTATTAATATAATTGTAGCATATATTTCATAATAGATGTAGTCCGATTTCAATTAATCATTTAGTTTTTTGAATCTTCGCTTTTTTAATGTAAAATTTTATAACCGGAAATTATAATACAAAAACGGCGTATCCAGCTGGATACGCCGTATAAATAAATTGGTTAACTATTTAATCAAGATAAATCTTGTTTTTGTCTTTTTGTTTTGTTACGTTGCTTAATATTGTTGAATATGAACATGTTAAAAAGCAAATTCCTGTACATTATAAATCAATAACCTGATCCTTTGGCTTCAGTGGCTGTTACAATAGCAATACCTGCACTTACACCAAGCCTTGTAGCACCGTTTTCAACCATTTTTTTGGCTGTTTCATAATCTCTGATAGCCCCGGAAGCTTTAACTTCTAGTTTGTCTCCAACAACACCTTTCATTATTCTTACTGCTTCAACAGTTGCACCGCCTGTACCGAACCCAGTTGAAGTTTTTACAAAGTTGGCTCCAGCTTTCATTGTAAGTTCAGATGCTTTTTTTATTTCAGCATCCGTCAGGTAACATATTTCAAGAATAACTTTTACACATATATGTTCTGGAATAGAATTTACAAGCAACCTAATATCTTCTTCAACATAGTCAAAATTACCGGCTTTCATAGCACCGACGTTCAAAACCATATCAACTTCGTCAGCTCCGTCTGCTACAGCTTTAATTGCTTCAAAAGCTTTTGCTTCTTTTGTAGTTGCACCAAGAGGGAATCCTATTACTGTACAGACTTTTACTGAAGAATCTTTCAGAAGTTTGTTTGCCAGAGGTACCTGGAAAGGATTAATACATACAGAAGCAAATTTATATTCATCGGCCTCTTTACAAATCTTTTCAACGTCTGAAGCTGTCGCATCTGCTTTTAGTACTGTGTGATCAATGTACTTAGCCAAATCCATAGGCTTGATATTCATACTATTATCTCCGATTATTGTTATTATTAAAAACGAATGAGTCTCTTTGAAAAAACAATAAACTGCTTTTTTATAAACAGACAGCAAAATTGCTTTGAATTTAAAAGCAATAACCTTTATTATAACATTTTCGCAAATTAATTTCAACAGGCTAAAACTTGTTTTATTTTTTTACTTTTTGATGTTTTTTTAATATTCAGAGTCTAAAAAAATAAGCTCCGATGCGTATATAGGAAATTAAGGGATTTAAAAAGTAATGAACGGTGCACTTTTATTAACTATTGGTATTGTTGTTTTCGGTTTAGCGTATTTTGTTTACGGACGCTATTTATCTAAACTGTTTGGAATTGATCCAAAAAGAAAAACGCCTGCCCATGAGCTTAATGACGGCCTAGACTATGTCCCTACAAAACCTGCTGTCCTATTTGGTCATCATTTTTCATCAATTGCCGGCGCAGGACCTATTGTAGGCCCGGTATTAGCCGTATATTTAGGTTGGGGGCCAGCTGTATTATGGATATTGTTCGGCTGTGTTTTTGTAGGAGCTATGCATGATTTTGCGGCTCTATTTATTTCTGTCCGCAATGAAGGACGTTCAATAGCCTACACGGTTGAAAACTATTTAGGCTATTCAGGACGCCAGATATTTCTGCTTTTTGCATGGGCTGCCCTTGTGTTGGTCGTCGCTATTTTCGGTATACTAATAGCTAAAATATTTGTTTCTTCTCCATCAGTAACAACCTCATCGCTTCTATTTATCACGATGGCTCCTATATTCGGCTATCTTACCTACAAAAAAAACCTTCCAATACTATTTGGCAGTATTATTTTTGTTCCTCTACTTTTCTTCTTTGTATGGGTTGGCATTAGATTTCCATTAAACCTGATAACACTGCTTGGAATATCATCGGGAGTAACATTTCAAATCTGGATAATAATACTTCTTATTTACGTATTCATAGCCTCTGTCCTACCTGTGTGGCTTCTACTTCAACCTCGAGATTACCTTAATTCTTACCTATTATACGTAATGCTCATCATCTGTTGTCTAGGTGTTTTTTTCACTGCTCCAGTATTTAATATGCCGATATTTGTCGGATGGTCCGGCAAAAGCAATGGCAGTGAAATTGATTTAGTGCCAATGCTGTTTGTTACTGTTGCCTGCGGGGCCTGTTCCGGTTTTCACGCGCTTGTATCATCGGGAACTACATCAAAACAGATTAACTGCGAACGCAGAATACTTCCTATCAGCTACGGAGCAATGCTAATAGAAGGAATTCTTGCATTAGTTGCTGTCATAAGTGTAGCTGTCTTGTCAAAAGGCGATTACCATGCACTTATCCAAAGCACAACTCCTGTTACAGCTTTTGCAAACGGACTGGCAGGAATCACTTCGAAGCTTGGCATTCCATACAAACTTGCTACTACATTTATTTCTTTAACCGTTTCAGCATTTATGCTTACGACATTAGATACTGCAGCCAGATTAGCCCGTTTTACCTGGCAGGAACTATTTATGCCGGCAAAAACCTCCACAAAAAAACAAAGCAGAACTTCAAAACTATTCAGCAACTATTTCACTGCCACATTAATAGTAGTCATCCTTTCCGGCTATCTAGCATTTAGCGGCAATGGAAATAAAATATGGCCTGTTTTCGGAGCATCCAATCAGTTACTGGCATCACTTACATTGCTGGTTATAACACTTTATCTCATAAGGAAAAAATCAAATTTCTGGATAGCACTTATTCCTATGTTTTTTATGCTCATAACAAGTTGCTGGGCTCTGATCCTGCTTTTTATTAAGAACCTACATGGAAATCCAATGCTCCTCACAGCTATAGGTTTCCTTATTATAATGGCCGCATGTCTAGTAGTAAAAGCTACATACTCATTAAAACAGAATGGAGAAAATTGTAAATGACACATAATATACCCGAAGTCCATATCACTGCATTTGTAGCCGATGGCGTAAAAATTATGGGTGATGTAATTATAGAAAAAGACGCCTCCATCTGGTACAACACTGTAATTAGAGCAGATGTTGAAAAAACCGAAATCAAAATAGGCGAACGCACCAATATCCAGGATGGCACTGTAGTCCATGTAGACCACTATAAATCTGCAATAATCGGCAATGACGTTACAATTGGACACAACTGTATAATACATGCATGTACAATAGAAGATGGCTGCCTAATCGGAATGGGAGCTACAATCCTGAGCGGAGCCCATATAAAAAAAGGTGCAATTGTTGGTGCTGGGGCTGTCGTAAAGGAAAACATGATAGTTGAAGAGAATACCTTGGTTGTTGGCATTCCTGCAAAACAGGTAAAAATTCTCTCTCCTGATATATACGAGAAAAATATTCATCATGCTGAGCAATATGTACAATTTGCAAATAAACATAAATTAGGGAAATATCCGGTATATAGTAATTAAAGACGAACCGGGCTATAATTAGATTTTATACAAAAGACCTTCCAAGAGAGCTCTAATTAAAGGGAACAATATATGCGAGTATTAGTAATTGGCGGCGCAGGTTTTATAGGAAGCCATATAGTAGAATATTTTAATAAAAAAGCTGATATTAGAGTTATAGACAATTTACGCACCGGTTATGTTGAAAATATCAAAAATTTTGATCTTGATTTTAGTGAATCTGATGTAAGAGATAGAGAAGCGGTACGAAAAGCAATGCAGAATGTTGATTATGTATTTCATTTAGCTGCAATGGTTAGTGTACCGGAATCAATGGGTAATCCGTGCGAATGTGTAGACATTAACACCAAAGGTACACTGATTATACTTGAAGAAGCAGCAAAAGCAGGTGTAAAAAAACTTTGTCTTAGCAGTACAAGTGCAATTTACGGTGATAATCCTGTGTTCCCTAAAATTGAAACGATGATACCCGAACCAAAAAGTCCATATGCAGTCAGTAAACTCGACGGAGAGTTTTACTGCAATATTTTTTCACAGGAAAACAAACTTAACACAGCATGTATGCGCTACTTTAATGTATTCGGTCCAAGACAGGACCCCGGAAGCGCATATGCCGCAGCAATACCAATATTTACAGCAAAAGCTATAAAAGATAAAACTATTACAATCTACGGTGATGGTGAACAAACTAGAGATTTTGTCTATGTAAAGGATGTTGTCGCCGCAAACATTCACCTTGCAGAAAGTAACCTAGCAGGAGTATATAATGTTGGTTATGGCAAGAGCGCTACAATTAATGAAATAGTTAAGCAAATTATCGAGGTTACTAATTCCTCATCGAAAATTGAACATTTACCAGAAAGAGACGGAGATGTTAAGCATTCACTGGCTTCCATAGAAAAGCTGCTGTCCACAGACTTTAAATTAAATAGTAATTTTAATAAAGGCCTTGAAGCTACCATAAACTATTTTAAAAATAAAAAAATTAACAAGCCAAAGGCATGTCCTTCGGTATAGCTATGGAGAACAAATGAACCAGACAAAATCCAGAAATATCCATGTTCAACTAGTACTACTTCTTGTTATCGCCTTTATAGTTAAAGCAATAGCTGCCTATACCCTTGAGCTGGGGAATGATGAAGTATACTATCTTTCATACGCCCTATATCCTGCGATAAGTCACTTTGACCATCCTCCCATAGTTGGTTTTCTTATACAGCTTACGACTTTAAACCTTACCTATAGCTGTGATTTTCTTGTCAGATTGGGCCCATTAATACTGGGAACAGCCTCTATATTTATTATATATCTTATAGGAAAAGATTTTAAAAACGAAAGAACCGGTCTTATAGCAGCATATCTTG
>CAZVCD010000174.1:0-6089 GCA_964625675.1 uncultured Victivallales bacterium
ACGTTACTTAATATTGTTGACTATAAATAAGTTAAAAAGCAAATTCCTGTACACTCAAGGTAGAAATACATTGTTTCTTTTTTGTAAGCAGAAAACTCTACCAATCTGAGTTCAAAGCCTGCTTTTAAACCAATTCAAACACTGTTCCCAACATTCTAGCCAGTCTTCTTCTTCCATAAAATGGCCGGAATCAGGATATTCAATATATTTAAAACGTTGTTCGTAATCGGTATAGTGCTTTTTTAATTTTATGTGAAATTCTTTTGCTTGTTCAGGCGGAACAAGCATATCCATGCCTGCATTTAATGAAAGCAAAGAAAGTTTAGAATATTTTTCTATTCTATCACCTGGGCTTTCAGAGACCTCCTCCCACTGTGGAGAGCCAAGAATAGAAACAACAGTCTTAGGCCTATCATCGAACATTGGTACTGCATAAGCTATAAATCCACCCAGCGATATACCAACAACTCCAATTTTGTCGTTTATTAATAATTTTGTATCGATCAACCAGTTGACAAGAAAGTTGATTTCCGAAGCTGTTTCACGTACTGCGCATATAATATTCTTTACTCTGTCAGGGTTATCTTCAGAAAAACGTTCTTCAAAATCATCGAATTCTCTGTCGCCATGACCTACATTATCAACTCCAACAGCAAGAAAACCATTATTAGCTAAATCTTCCAACTCTTTAAACTGTTTGTCTTTTGAAGCACCAAGTCCATGATAAAACAATATACAACCATTTTGAGACGCTGTATTCTGATCATCTTTATGCAAAATACGGACAGGAATATTTCCACACATTTCTTTTCGGTCTGTCAAGGTATTGTTATCTAAAAGTTCATTATTCATAATTCAAAACAGCTCTCTAAAAGATTTAAAACACTCATATTTAGTACTTGTATTTTTCCCTTTGGCTTTAAGATACTCTATAATTTCTACAGAATTTACTCGAAAATAGGGATTGATTTTTTTCTCGTCACCAATAGTACTAAAAACAGGAGGTGGATTATAGTTATTACTAAAAATTTCAATATTTCTATTACCGGGTTCAACAAGAACTGCTCTTTTTAGTGATGCATCTACATAGTCATGCCCAGGATAAACAATAAGGTTATTTGGCAGAGAAATAAGTTTTCCTATACTTTCTTTATATATGGACATCAGCGAATTTAGGTGGCAGTTTCCAATACTGCCAATAAAAAGAGTATCACCGGTAACAACAAAATTGTCTGTTTTAAAACAGACAGAATCAGCAGTATGACCGGGTGTATGAATTACATCTAAATCATATTTATCAACTTTTAAGTCAGCAAGATCTACATAGCTAGTTGGAACTACACCTGTTTTTTTTTCTAAACAACTATTTCCTAGGGTATGATCATGGTGAGAATGTGTATTAAGAATCATCTTCAAAATTAGATTATTTTTTTTCAAATATCTAAGTATTTCATCCGGACAACCAGGGTCTATTGCAACCGCTTCACTGCCTGCATACAAAAGATATGCTAGGTTATCTTCACTATATCGAAACTGTTCTATATTAATCATTTTTTTCATCCCTTTGAATAACAAAACTACTACTTCCTTATAAATATTCCTTTGCTTTTTTTATCCAAACTGTTAATTTAACGATTTATACCCAAAGCGAAATAGTTTTCGAAAGATAATAAAAATTTAACAAGCCAAAGGCATGTACCTCCGGTATAATGTCTTATTAAATCATGGAAAATATAGCATGAATTCTTCTATTTGCATTTTTTGTAACACTACCTAATATCTTTCATAGAATTGTAATCAAAGTACGCCACTGAAAGTTGGAATAAACACCGAAAAGCATAATCCAAAACTTTACCAGAAGATCAGCCCACTAGCCCGAATAAATGTTTTCAGTTTTTTAGTTGCTAATATACGATGGAATTATAATACTATTTTTTAAATAAACATAGAGAATAAAAAAATTAATAGTTGATAAAACAGTGTACGAACAAGCTAAGTTCGTTTGTATATTTGGAAAAATAGCCACTATAAAACTAATAAGACCCCATATTAATGTACAAATTACAGATTGTATGGCACTGGCAAGCCCTGCATTATTGGGAAACAAAGCAAGACTTAATGAAAGCCCATTAATAAAAAGCAGGCCACAGAAAAAATATTGCATTAGACTAAAAAGAATAGAAGTATAAGCGCTAGAGAAACAAAGTAATGTAATTGCAAGAAAAATAATAGAAGATACTACTGCAAAAACTATACTAATATGGATAAGAAAAATAGGTGAAAAATATTTATGCAAAAATCTATTAGATAGAGTAGATAACAAATAAATGCTTCCTAACACTAATGCTATTATTCCGTATTCATACACTGAAAAATCAAATATTTTCTGAAAAAGGAAAGGGCTAATAACATTAAACGTAATGATGAGCCCCCAGGAAACTGATATTAATATGCTAACTCCCAAAAATTGTTTATTAAATAGAATTTTTATAAAGTCTTTGACAATTGCCGAACTAGAATGGGAGCTATTAGGTTCATGCAAAGTCTCTGGTAAAAATAAGACTAAAGATATAATTACTAAAAAAATAGATATTAATAGAACAATAAAGATTCCATGCCAGGTATAAAAGGTTAAAATTACACCACCTATATAGGGAGTCAATGTAGGTATAGCAGCATAAGTTATATTAAAATAAACAAATGCATTTACAAGCTTTTTCCCTTTTAGTAGATCAATTAATATCGGTGCTCCAAGTATGGTTGATCCTAGGCCAACCCCCTGCAAAAAACGCCCCCCTAAAAAAACATAAATTGAATGAGACAGTAAACTAACAAGAGTACCCAAGAATGAAATTGTTAACCCTGTTATCAACAACTTTCTTCTGCCATAGATATCAGATAATACACCGTAAAACAGGAAAGAAGAACTGCTTCCTATAAAATAGAGAGATAAAGAGAGTTGAACTGCTAAAGTAGAAGCCTTAAAATATGATGTGACTTCAGGTAGACTAGGTAAATACATATCCACATACACCTGAAAAAAAACAGCAGATATTATAGCTAATAACGCAATTATATTTTCCCTATTATGTCTTATATATATATAATTCATAAATTTATCACTCCTAAAAAAAGCAGCGATTAAATATATAACAGTTCACTATGTACCGATCTGTTAAAAACCACGTTTTCTGGTACTATCAGTTTCTTAAAAAATTCCTTAGTCCAATCAGGGGTATTCCATATATATATGCTTGTCCATGGTTCTAAAGGTTGAAGTTTTATTCCAAACTGCTTTGACTGTGATGCAAAAATTGAACCATATATTATATCTAACATTGAAAAACTCCCATATAACATGCTAGGATATTTGTTTTTCCAATGAAAAAACCAATCTAATTGCTTTTCACAATCTTCAACAGTTTCCCCAGGGAATCCAAACATCAAATTCAGTTGTACTTTTATGCCGTAAGAAGCTGCAATTGGGAACAATTCTTCTATCATGCTTACATCATGATATTTGTTGATAAGCTTCTGTGTATGTTTATGTATGGTTTCAACACCAAATTCCAATACTCTGCAATTTAATGAATGGAGGAGCTTTATATTTTTTTCCCTACAAAAATTATTATTAATTTTCGACGAAATTCTCCAAATTGTTTCTGGCAAAATATCGATGCAAGCTTTACCAAATTCGATTGAACCTCTATAATCCATCAAGCTATCTCTTACTGTAATCCGTTTAGGATTCCATCTGGAAATTTCCGTTAAAATTTTTCTGGAAATTTTATTTACTGAAACTCCCTTATCACATTCTTCTATAACCCTGTAAGTACAAAATCTACATTTACCATAAGAGCATCCTCTTCTAATCTGAACGGGGAAAAACATATTATCACTATTATATTGCTCTATATCATCTTTGTCATACAATGGTGGCAATACATCGTTTATCGGCAAATTTTTAGCTTCTATAAATTTAGAACCAAATTTTATAATTCCATTAATCGGTAAATCTCTTTTATGTTTTACAGAATGCAAAAGATCTACAAAAATTTTTTCGCAATGTCCCGGTAAAAATAAATCTATCCATTTACCATATTGCGCATCTTCAGCAATTCTTTCCTTGAGCAACGTAATATGTGAACCTCCGGCAACAACCAATGTATTGGGCCAATACTTTTTAAATAATTTTCCTATTAATAAGGCGAATGGAACTTGTGGTTGTCCCATAATAGATAATCCTATAACTGGTGTCTGTTCGTATTTGTCAAAAATTATTTTTTTTAGCAAAGATGGCCAGAAACTTTTGCAAATAATATCATCTAACATCTTGTCTATTTCACTAAACGATAAATTAAAGCCAAATAACTCATCCAAACCGCATGGGATGCGATGTTTAGGCATATTTGGTAAACACAAAGATTCCTTAAAGTGTGTTAAAGCAAACTCAAGACACTGCTTTCTATTTTTAGAATTTGTTGTTTTAGTAAGATAATCGATATATTTTATGTTCAAATCTATAATATTAACATTAAAACCAGCATTATATGCATGGCCCTTTAATACACCAAGCCCCAAAGAAGGGGAATAAATTTGATCCGAATAAGGCAACGAAAAGAGAATACAATCTTTCATTTCATATCAATCCTTAATTTTTGTATTGTTATTTTATAATTTCCAAACCAAGCGCAGTATTATCTATAAATTCGTAACGATAAAATAATTATAAGGATCTGAGGTAAGAATGTCAATAGTTTCCTTTTTTATTTTTTATTGCACTGCATTTCTTTCCATCTGTCAGGATGCAATTCATGTAGTTTCTTGTGCGGCTAAGACCTCAGATTTCTGTAAATATATTCCAAATATTTCTGCGGGTTGATGGTTCATAATTTGTGCCTACTTTTAAAATACCAAAAAAACAGCCGACTAGATGATGTAGAATTTACCCTTACAAATAAAATGACAAAAACAAGGTTACCTTGATAATCTTTTAATAGCCTTATCTAGTCTTAATAATCCTTTTTCCAGTAATTCCTTAGGGCAGGCAAATGTCATTCGGGCAAAACCGGCACCTTGTCGTCCAAACCAATAACCAGAATTGAGGGCTATTTGAGCATGTTCTTTTATAAAGTTTTCCAATTCCTTTGCTTCAAACCCTAATGCTCTAAAGTCTAACCAAACCAAAAATGTTCCTTCTGGTTCAATAACTCGAATTTCAGGTATATTCTTTTTAATGTATTCTTTTAAAAAAGATAAATTATCTTGTAAGTATACCAACAGTTCATCTAACCATTGCCCTGCATTGGCATAGGCACTCTCCATTGCGACAGCAGAAAAAGCATTTGTCTTATTGATCAACAAACGGCCAGTATAATCATCATACTGATTTCGGTAAAAATCGTTCGGAATAATAACAAGCCCTTCAGTTACTGCAGCAATATTGAAAGTTTTGGCTGGAGACAAACAAGTAAAAGATATTTGTACAAGTTTCTTAGAAAGTGAGGCAAACGGTGTATATTTATGCCCCTTAAAACTAATGTCTCCATGTATTTCATCAGAAATCACCAGCACATTATGTTTTAGGCAAATTTCACCTACTCTTTCTAATTCTTGTTTACTCCAAACTCGACCAACAGGGTTATGAGGATTGCATATAATTAACATTTTTGTTGTGGCCTCAGATGCTTTTTTCTCTAAGTCATCAAAATCTATTTGGTAGCGGTCATCAATTAGTTTGAGCGGATTACGGATTACTTCTCTCTTATTGTCTTTTATGAAAAGACGAAACTCAAAAAAAACAGGTGGCTGAATAATTATGCCGTCTCCTTCATTAGTATGTAAGTTAATGAGTATGGAAATAGCATTTAAAATTCCACGACTGAATTTGATATGAGTTTTATCTAACATCAAGTGATGCCGGGTAGAATACCAATTAATTATTGCCTGATATAAGCTATCTAACTTATATTCGTATCCGAATATTCCGTTTTGTGCTCGTTGAATAAGACTGTTTATAACTTGCTTTGGAGCTTGAAAATCCATATCAGCAACCCAGTATGGTATAATATCTTCGTTCCCAAAGTGTT
>CAZVCD010000175.1:0-6054 GCA_964625675.1 uncultured Victivallales bacterium
TGAAGGTTGAAGGTTGAAGGTTGAAGGTTGAAGGTTGAACTTATATTAGGGACCAAATAAAAAATCTTAATGTCTTAGCGCCTCCGTGTGAGAAGTAAGACGGTTAATGGTTTTGCCGTCGGCAAGGCTTTCTCCTATGCTAAAGCTATGGCGGACGGATTGCACAAGTAATTGTTAATTGGGTAATGGAGGGTGAAAAATGATATTGGAGGAAGTCAAAGGTTTATATAAAATAATAACACTCAAAGAAATAAGAAGAACAAAAAAAGTCAGGTTTGATTCCCTTGATATAAGTATGATTCCCCATGCAGATGGTTTTGACAGGGTTATACATGAACCTGGAGCAATATCCCCGGGGGCTGTGGGAGATGTAGAACATCCATGGTATATGCATTCGCATCAAGAAGATAATCTTATGGTACTTTATGGAACTAGATATATTGATGTATTTACACCTGAGTATGGAAAAATTGAAAGTTTTACCGTTACTGCTGATAAAGTTTGTAGAGGTGATAGGGTTTGCTATACTGGCGCAGCCATGCTTGTTTGGCCGAGAAATGTCTTTCATAGAATTAAAAGTTGTTCAGAAAAAGGGTCTGCATCTGTAAACTTTGCCGTACGGTTTAAGGGGTTTGATATTAAAACGAACTTTAACATTTACGACTTAAATACAAAAACGAAAAAGTATCAAGTAATAAGAGAAGGCCACCTAGATCAGACGATATGAGGAGTATGCTCAATACTATCCCTCCCCGTTAGCTGACGAGGAATGATTTTTTTGTCTTATTTATTGCTACTTTGCTTAAAGCTTGATGGTTGTGATTATGTTTGTGGGAAATAATTGCTGTTAAAATCCACATGGATAGCTCTTACCTGTATTGCTAAAATTAAATCTTTACAATATAATGTATTAATAGTCTATTTTTATATTCTTTATCTATTTTATAAATTAACTTCTTAATCATTAACAAATATTTGCAGGAGTGCCTTGGACGATGCGTATTTTAATTCCTATTATTATTTTAGCTACATTGTTTAATTTCGGTTGCTCTAAACAAGAACAACAGCAAAAAGCCCCTCCAAAAGTAATTGTCTGCCCTGCTACAGAACAAAAAGTGAAACCAACACATACTATGGTTGGACAAGCCGTTGCTTTAGAACAAGTGGCCTTACGAGCTAGAATTACGGGGTTTATTGAAAAGCAACCTGTTGAAGATGGCGCATTTGTAAATAAAGGAGATATAATTTTTTTAATACAGAAGACTCAATATGAAGCTGAAGTGCTATCTGCACAGGGTAGTGTGGAAAAAGCTCAGGCTGCACTTGAAAATGCTACTATAAATTATAATAGACAAAAATATTTAGCAGCTAAGCAAGCTGTTAGTCAGCGTGCTTTTGATATTGCAACTGCTCAGTTAGGTGATGCTCAGGGGGAGCTGAAACTTGCACAGGCTAGTTTGATTGAAGCAAAACTAAATCTATCATATACTGAAATTATAGCACCTTTTAAAGGCAAAATTGGAATTCCTGCTTATGACCCGGGAAATTTGGTTTCTCCTGATAGTGACGCATTAGTTGAAATAGTGATGTTGGATCCTATGCTTATTCAGTTTAATCTTGTGGAACAGAACCTTCTGGACTATATAGAAAAAAAATATTCAGATAAAAATCTTGCCGACCAACCTAATAAAGTATCACTTGCTGAAAATATTGTTGTCAAGTTGATGTTATCTAACGAAAAAGAGTATCCTTTAACAGGTACGATAGATTATTCTGATAATGTAATTGATCCCTTAACCGGTTCTATATTGATAAGAGCAATATTTAAAAATCCTCAGAAAATATTAATTCCAGGATCTTATGTAAATGTAATCCTCGAAAAGAAAGAATCGACTGATGCATTATTAGTTCCTCAAGATGCGATTCAAACAGATCAGGTTGGAAGCTTTGTATATGTTCTTGATAAAAACAATACTGTTAAGTATGTAAGTGTTACCGTTGGAGCTGTTTATGGAATTGGTATATCTGTCAAGAATGGACTCAAAGCTGGAGATCTAGTTGTGTTTCAAGGTGTTCAAAAAATACGAGATGGAATGAAAGTTACACCTAAAACGGTTAAAATTAGTGATATAACGGATAAAGCAGATAATAATATAACAAAGAGCAACAAAACAGATGTAGATTCTTCAAACACTAAGCCGAGTACAGGTGACGAAACTGATACACAAAAAATTATTAATTCATCGCAAACAGCACTTAATGATAAACAAAATATTCAAAATGGAAAAAATAAGTCTAAAGCAGTCTATCATGATAATGCGCAGAGTTTGAACTCAGATAAGAAGAAATCGGATACTGTTGATAAAAAAGCAGATGTCTGGAAATATAGAGATGGTTCAAAAGATTTAGATATCGAGAAAGAGATAGTGGAAGGTGATAAGCAAATCAAAAAAACCGGGCAAAATATAAAAAAAATTGTAGATGAAAAGATAGTTACGACTGAGGTAGAAGGTAAAAACGGGGTAAAAGCAATAGCCCCCAATGAACTAAAAAAACTACCAGCGCTAAAAACTATAGATTCTAATGAGCTAAATAGTAAACAAGATAATCCTAAAAACCAAATACAGCATAATAATCAAAATAATTAACAAGGTGCTATTCAATAAATTTTATTGATTTTACCTATACTATAATAACATATAAATTTAGAATCCTCACTATGATAAGTAAATTTTTTATTTTTCGTCCTAAGTTTGCATTTGTCGTTGCTATTGTTATTGTTTTGGCCGGTTTAGTTGCTATTTATTCCCTACCTATAGCCCAATATCCTCAGATCGTGCCTCCTGAAGTCTCCGTTTCAACGACATACCCGGGAGCCAGTGCCTCTACAGTAGCAGATACTGTAACTACTCCGCTGGAGGAACAGATAAATGGTGTAGAAAATATGATATATTTTTCTTCACAAAGTACAGACCAGGGGACTTGTAAGATAACTGTCTCATTTGATGTGGGCACTGATCCTGACATGAACACTGTTAATGTAAATAACCGTGTTCAAACAGCTTTGTCATCTCTTCCAGAGGAAGTTACGAAAGAGGGTGTTACTGTTCTCCAGGAATCAAGTGAAATATTGCTGATTATTTGTGTTTATTCAGAAAGTGGGAAGCTTGATGATACTTTTTTGAGTAATTTTACATCTATTAACCTGCTGTACCCAGTGGAAAGGCTGCCGGGTGTTGGACAGGCTGAGATTCTTGGAGCACAAGATTATTCAATGCGAATATGGCTCAACCCAAGTAAAATGGCAAGCCTGAAAATCTCCGCAGAGGAAGTAATTTCAGCTATTGAAAGTCAGAATGTTCAAGTAGCTGCCGGCCTGATTGGCGGTCCACCAACAAAAGGAAATCAGTCATTTCAGTATACAGTTGAGACTCAGGGTAGATTAACATCTGTAAAACAGTTTGAAAATATAATTGTTAGAAGTTCTCCTACTGGAGCATATGTCAAAATAAGGGATATTGCTAAAGTAGAACTGGGTGCTTTTTCATATTCAGCTTATGGGCAGATTAACAATAAACCTGCAGCTCTCCTTGCTGTTTTTCAGTTAGCTGATGCCAATGCTTTGGCTACTGCAGAAGCCGTAAAAAAGACTATAAAAGAATTATCCAAAAGTTTTCCTAAAGATATTAAAGCTAATATTTTATATGACACAACAAAATTTGTAACTGCATCAGTTAACGAAGTAGTTAAAACTCTTTTTATAGCAGTTATTCTTGTAATAATTGTAACATATATTTTTCTTCAGGACTTGAGAACTGTTCTTATTCCAACTATAGCTATCCCTGTTTCCCTGATTGGAACATTTGCTGTATTATTAGCTCTTGGATATTCCATTAATCTTATTACACTTTTGGGTTTAATACTTGCAATAGGTATTGTTGTGGACGATGCGATTGTAGTAACTGAAAATGTCCATAGACTTATGGAGTCTGAAAACCTCGACCCTACTGCTGCTACACTAAAATCTATGGAACAGGTGACGCCTCCGATTATTGCAACAACTATGGTTTTACTGGCTACTTTTGTGCCAGTAGCATTTGTTCCGGGTATTTCGGGTGAGCTTTACAGACAGTTTGCAGTTACAATAGTCGTTTCTGTATGTATATCAGCTTTTAATGCTCTTACATTGAGTCCTGCTTTGTGTGTAACTCTACTTACAGGTAAAACGGGGAAAAAATTTATTTTTTTTGTTTGGTTTAATCGTTTTTTTGATTTTTTATCAAATCAGTATAATAGAACAGTTTCATTTCTTATTAGAAGACTTTCAATTGTTGTGATATTTTTTCTGCTGCTGTTAGTAGCTATGTATTTGGTTTACGACAAGATACCAACAGGTTTTATTCCCAATGAAGACCAGGGAGCTTTCTTTGTAAATGTCCAGTTGCCTAGTGGTGCTTCTTTAAATAGAACTGGTACAATAATGAGAAAAATATCAGACATAGTACAGAAAACTGATGGTGTTGTCGCAGTGCAGGATGTAATTGGATATTCAATAGTGAGTCAGACAACATCTTCAAATGTTGGGTTTGCTACGGGTATTTTGAAAGATTGGTCGGAACGAACAACACCTGAACTTCAGTTAGATTATATTCTTGCCAAACTTAATGCACAATTTCAGGAAATAGCCGGAGCAAGTATTTCTGCTTTTGGTTTACCCCCTATACCCGGTTTAGGTGTTAGTGGAGGATTTGAATATGAGCTTCAACAGAAGGAAGGTTCTGATTCTAAGGCCCTTGCTTCCTCTTTGAATAGCTTAATTGCTGCTTCAAACCAATCTCCGGTATTGGATGGTGTGTACTCAACGTACAGAGCTAATGTTCCTAAAGTATATTTGAATATAGATAGAGAGAAAGCAGAGAAACTAGGAGTAACAATTGATGCTCTTAATAATACAATCCAGGCTTATTTAGGCTCAATGTATATTAATCAATTTAATAAATTCGGGCAGGTTTATAAAGTAATGATTCAGGTTAGTTCTCAATTTAGGGATAAAATTCAGGATATTTATAATTTATATGTTTTGAATAAAGATAAAAAAAGAGTTCAGTTGAGTACTTTGCTTAAAGCCAAGACTGTGCTTGGACCTAATATTGTTACTCATTACAATATGCTTAATACAGCAGAAGTATTTGGTAATCCTGCACCTGGATATAGTTCCGGTGAGGCTATAACAGAAATGGAAAGAATTTCAAAAGAAGAACTGCCTGATAATATGACGTATTCGTGGACTAGTACAGCGTATCAGGAAATTTTAGCAGGGAATTTGACAATTATAATTTTTGCTCTTGCTCTCATTTTTATTTACTTGTTTTTAGTTGCTCAATATGAAAGCTGGCTGATCGCATTTGCAGTCATATTATCTGTACCAGTTGCAATATTCGGAGCTTTGATTGCTCTCTGGATTACAGGGATTGATAATAATATCTATGCACAGATCGGATTTGCCTTACTCTTTGGTATGGCAAGCAAAACAGCAATATTAATTGTAGAGTTTGCTAAGGAACAGAGGGACGGGGGGAAACCAATACTTGAAGCAGCTGAGATGGCAGCTAAACTTCGATTTAGGGCTGTAGTTATGACTTCTGTAGCATTTATCCTTGGTGTATTTCCACTGGTTATTGCTACCGGTGCCAGTTCTAACAGTAGACGGTCTCTTGGTACAGCTGTATTCGGTGGCATGTTAATGGCTGCTGTTTTAGGTACAGTTATCATTCCAGTGTTTTATGTGATACTGCAAAAGGTAATTGAACGAGAGTGGGGGGCGCCTAAGGCTAATAAGGATGAGGAGAAAAAGAAATAGAGTTAAAATTGTATTTCAGCAGGCTTATTTGTGAGGTACACTAATAAAATAGTTCGATAATTTGCCTGTAATATGTTACAATGTAACTAAATAGTGCTTGGGAGAAAACCCCCTATTTTTTGGGAAAATATGTTTTTGTGCTCAAAAAAAATTAAAAAATTATGAAATGATTCTTTTTTGATAGTTATTAACAG
>CAZVCD010000176.1:0-6032 GCA_964625675.1 uncultured Victivallales bacterium
AAAAAACTCCGGTATATCTAAAGTATAAATAAAAATAACATACATTAACAATATTAACATATTGTATTAATAAAAAAGAGCTATTCTTTCAAAAAATAATTACTAACTTATTTTTGCCTTTTTGCTTTGTCTAGAAATGTACGCAAATTTTAAATTCGTTACAAACTATTGCAATTTAGTATAAAAAAAATTAAAAACAACTTTTTGTTTATTTTATCCCTGCGAGTACATTACCTTTTATTGCCATTTTTTTGTGTTAAAAGCTTTGTAATAATGCTGTTCTGAAATAAGTTTAGTACGAATGAGAAAATCAAGATTAATATCAATTAATAATACACTAATGTTCAATGATGGAGGTTCTAATGTCTGGTCAGAGTATCGACAAGATGTGTAACGCACACGAAACCTTATGCGAATTCGATTTCGAAATCGCTAAGATCGATAAAGGTTATGCGTCCAGATTTCTACGTATAGATTTATCTAAAAATGAAGTAAAAATATTACCAATTTCAGATCAAATGAAAGAGTTATGGACAGGCGGTAAAGGTTTTGACCTATGGCTTATGCTCCAGGAAATTAATAAAAACACCAAATGGGATAGTAAAGAAAATCCAATCTGTTTTGCTTCAGGGCCTTTGGGTGGAACAACTTCATTTCCTGGTTCAGGAAAGACTCTTGTTACTTCTATTTCACCTCTAACTCATAATGTGATAGATTCAAACGTCGGTGGATATTTTGGCCCTTACTTTAAGTTTGCAGGCTTTGATGCAATGGTTGTTGTTGGTAAGGCTAAAGAAGACGTAATTGTAATGATTGATGCTGTAAACAAGAAAGTGACCATTGAAAAAGCACCTCTTGAAAGTATCGATTCGCACGTTGTTTGTGAAGAGCTTACAGAAATGTATGCTGAAGATGAAATCGACAAAAGAAATATTGCCGTTGTTGCAGCTGGTAAAGCAGCTGAACACACCAAGATGGGTATACTTAACTTCTCCTTTTGGGATTGGAGAAGACAGGTAACCCGCCTTAAACAAGCTGGCCGTGGTGGAATCGGGACTGTTTTCAGAGATAAAAAGATTAAAGCAATTATTGCCAAAAATAAAGGTATAAGTCCTGCTTGGAGAATTGAAGAGAGTAAGGCATCCAAGATGATTACTCCAAAAAAGATATCTATGTGTAACTGCAAAGCTGAAATCCACAACATAATAAATAAGTGGAATTCCAATCCTGATTTTGCTATTGAGATGATGCAGGATATTCAGGACCGATACCGCCATATTCCAAAGACAGCCATTGATGAGATCTGTATTAAAACTGGCACTCCTAAATCAGAACTTTATCATATTGCCACTTTCTATTCGACCTTCAGTCTTGAGGAAAAGGGTGAAACAATTATTCAAGTGTGTTTGGGAACTGCATGTCACGTTAAAGGTGCCGCGAAGATCGTTGATGCCCTTGAATCTGAGCTTGCAGTAAAATGCGGAACAACTACAGGCGATAAAAAATTTACTCTTGAAGCAGTTGCCTGCGTAGGTGCTTGTAGTATCGCACCAGTTGTAAAATTTGGTGAAGATGTTGTAGGTAACGTAAAGGCAAAAGACGTTAAGAAACTTGTTGAGAAGTATAGAAATAAAGCAGAGGAGATGGCCCATGTCTAAGATACGTATGGAAGATATAGAAAAAGTGGCCAAAAAAGAGCAGAAAAATGCTTCAAAATATAAGGCCATGCTGATGGTTTGCACTGGAACTGGTTGTATTTCAGCCAAAGGGTTCAGTATTAAAGAAAAATTGATAAGCTCTTTGAAAGAAAAGGGACTTGACAATGAATTTTTAGTTGTAGGAACTGGTTGTAACGGTTTCTGTGCCGTAGGTCCAATTGTGGTTGTTCAGCCAACTGGAACTTTTTATCAAAAGATTAAAGAAAAAGATGTTAATGAAATTGTTGATTCTTTAAAGAAAGGAACAATTGTCGAGAGACTTCTTTATAAAGATCCAGTAACCGGCAGTACTCACGAAAAGATGGACGATATCAAGTTTTTTAATAAACAACAATTGATTGCTCTTAGAAATAAGGGACTTATTGATCCAGAAAACATTGAGCAATACATAGCTCGTGATGGCTATAAGGGCCTAAAAAAAGTTCTTGAAAACGGAAACCCAGAAGATGCAATCCAGGATGTAATCGCTTCTGGCATCAGAGGTCGTGGAGGCGGTGGATTCCCAGCTGGTATTAAGTGGAAATCAGCAAGAAAAGCAGCAGAAAGCAGAAGTGAAGAAGTTTATGTTGTATGCAATGCCGATGAAGGTGACCCAGGTGCTTTCATGGATAGAAGTATAATCGAAACTGATCCCCATTCAGTTATTGAAGGTATGCTGATCGGGGCATATGCTGTTGGAGCAAAAGAAGGTTACATCTATATTAGAAAAGAATATCCTCTAGCCTGTGTTAGACTTGAAAAAGCGATTGAAGATGCAAGCAGAATGGGGATTTTGGGTGAAAGGGTTTTAGATACTGATTTTAGTTTTACAATTAAAATTCATAGAGGTGCAGGAGCATTTGTTTGTGGTGAATCTTCAGCTCTTATGAAGTCAATGGCAGGGAAAACCGGAGAACCAAGAGCAAAATATGTAAGAAATGTTGAGTACGGATATAGAGATAAACCAACGGTTCTAAATAATGTTGAAACCTGGGCAAATATTCCTGTCATCATTGAAAAAGGACCAAAATATTTTGCATCTATTGGAACTGGTGATGTAACCAATAATCCATGGGGCGGTTCATCAGGCACGAAGGTATTCTCTTTAGTTGGAGATATCAATAATACAGGCCTTGTAGAAGTTCCTATGGGAATCACTCTTCGCGAAATAATCGAAGATATCGGTGGTGGAATTCCCAATGGAGGAAAATTTAAAGCTATTCAGACAGGCGGGCCGTCAGGAGGGTGTATTCCTGAAAAGCATCTTGATATGCAAATTGATTTTGATTCTCTTGATGAGGCTGGATCGATGATGGGATCAGGTGGATTGATTGTAATGAATGAAAAAACCTGCATGGTTGATGTTGCCCATTACTTTACAGATTTTCTTTTAAATGAGTCATGTGGAAAATGTACTCCTTGCCGTGAAGGGCTTTTTGCTCTATCCAACACTCTAAAAAGAATATGTGAAGGCAATGGAAAAGATGGTGATATTGAGTTCCTGGAGGAACTTGCTGAAACCGTTAACGAAGCGTCTCTATGTCAACTCGGTGGTTCTGCATCCAATCCGGTACTAAGTACTATTCGTTACTTTCGCGATGAATACGAAGAGCATATCAAAGAAGGAAAGTGTAGAGCAGGTGTCTGTAAGTCGTTAATTACTTACAGCATCAATGATAAATGCACAGGTTGTACAGCTTGTGTGAAACAATGTCCGGTTAACGCAATTTCAGGAAATAAAAAAAGTCTTCATACAATAGATAAGAATCTTTGTACCAAATGTGGGATTTGTACTGAAGTTTGCAAGTTTGATGCAGTGGAGGTGGTATAATGGGTTCAAGTAAAATTCAAATAATTATTAATGGTCAGCAAATTACGGCAAATAAGGATTCTTTCCTTCTTAAAGCGATTCAGGAAGCAGGAATAAAAATTCCAACTCTTTGTCACCACAAAGATCTTACTCCAAGTGGCCAGTGCAGACTTTGTATTTGTGAGATTGAAGAGAGAGGCAGGAAAAAGCTTGTTACTGCATGTAACTACCCATTAAGATCAGAAATAAGTGTTGAAACTGACTCTGATAAGGTTAAAAAGCATAGAAAGATGCTTGCTGAAATGTATCTTGGAAGATGGCCGAATGTTCCTATTATCAAGGAAATTGCAGCCATATGCGGCGTAACCGATGGAAGCCGCTTTAAGAGTGAGCTTACCGAAGAGAGTGAAAATGCATGTATCCTATGTGGCCACTGTGTAAAAGCATGCGAAACATTTATGCTCGAAAATATCATCGATTTCGCGGGCCGCGGCATTAAACGTCACATAACCATGCCTTTTCAGGAAGTGGATCCAAACTGTGTTGGTTGTACATCATGCGCTTATGTTTGCCCAACCGGTGCAATAGAGATTATTGATGATATGAATAATCCTGTAGATCCTCAAATGATCAGGGATCACGGCATGAACGTAAATGCTGAGATGGCCACTATCGACAAAAATCAGTTTAGAATGAGGGAAGTCGGTACGGCAAATATCGTTGAGGTCATGGATAAATATGATATACTTCCTGTTCATAACTATAAGTTTGGCAGACATCCTGATTCAATAAATATCAATTCTAAAAAGCTTAAGGAAAAATACCTGACCCAGGGACAGGCCGATGCTTGTTGGAAAGGCTGTTCCATGGCATGTGCCAAAACCTGTGATAACTTTGAGTTAAAGACCGGCCCTTATAAAGGTGATAAGGTATGTGTTGATGGACCTGAGTATGAAACTGCGGCCGGTGCCGCCAACATGGGTTGTTTTGATGCTGACTTCCTTATGGAATTCAACTTTTACTGCGACACTTATGGTGTTGATACAATCTCCGTGGCCACCTGTATGGCGTTTGTAATGGAATGTTATGAGAATGGCATAATTTCAAAAGAAGATACCGGCGGAAAAGAACTCAACTTTGGCGCCACCAATGAAACTCTTGAAATTCTCCATGAGATGGCAAGAGGAGAAGGATTTGGCGTTGAAGTCGGCCAGGGTGTCAGATATCTAAAAGAGAAATGGAAAAAGGCAAAACCGGAGATGGCAGGATTTATCCATGATATCGGCATGGAAGTTAAAGGCCTTGAGTTTTCAGAGTATGTTTGTAAGGAATCCCTGGCGCAACAGGCAGGTTACACCCTTGCCCAGAAGGGCCCGCAGCATGATGAGGCCTGGTTGATTTTTAATGATGCTATAAACAATATGATGCCATCATTTGAAGATAAAGCGGAAGCTCTTTACTACTTTCCACTATTTAGAACATGGTTTGGTCTTCTGGGACTTTGCAAGCTTGTTTGGAACGATATTGTTCCTCTAGCTAATAAAAACTATCCTCCTCAAGAGGGAGCAAAGATTCCTGATCATGTAAGAAACTATCATAAATTTTTTGAGGGAATGACTGGTAAATCGATGAATGAAGCCAGTATGCTTGATCAATCCAATAGAGTTTACCAACTTCAAAGAGTGATCGGTCGTTATCTAGGATATGGTACAAGAAAAGATGATATTCCTCCATACAGAGCGGTAGGTCCTGTAACCAGGGAAGAGTATGAATCAAGAGCTGACCGTTATGATAAGCAGCTTAGAGATATCGTTGGTTTTAACCCGGAAGATAAAAAAACTGAAGAAAAGATGAAAGCTCTTCGTGATTACAGAATGGATCAATACAGTAAAGTTACCGATGCTGTCTATGCTCGTCGCGGCTGGACAAACAATGGTGTACCAAAGATTGAAACATTGAAACGTTTGGGAATTGATCTTCCTGAACTAGTGGAAATTATTAAGAATGACCAAGAATAGTATACCCACAACGGTCGATTTTTCGAAAAATGTTAAAAAACATGAGGCTGAAAAATCTTCTGAAAACCAAAATAAAAAATACCTTCGGTATATTTTCGAAAGAAATTGTTCAGGTACAACAAAAAAGCTACAGCAAAAGACTGTAGCAATTGCCGGATTGGGCGGCCTAGGCTCCAATGCGGCGGTTGCTTTGGTTCGTGCTGGAGTCGGCAAGTTAATCATTGCCGATTTTGATAAGGTTGAATTAAGCAATCTTAATCGCCAGCACTATTTCCAAAGTGATCTTGGAAAGAAGAAATCCGAGGCCCTACGAGATCATCTAATAAACATCAATCCTGATATCAAGCTCGAAGTTCATAATAAAAAACTTGAACCACCAGATATCATCAAGCTATTCAAAAATGCAGATGTCCTAATTGAAGCATTTGATTCCGCGGACAGAAAAAAATGGCTAATTGAAACCTGGTCTAAAAACTTTTTTCAAAAACCCGTTATCTCAGGCAACGG
>CAZVCD010000177.1:0-6020 GCA_964625675.1 uncultured Victivallales bacterium
TTATTTAAAATGCATATGAATTTGTTTTTTTGATTAATTTTTACTATCCGCGACTTAAATAATTGTTTTTTAAAATTTTAATCAGGTTTAATTTCTAATTATGAAAAAGTTACTTTATTTTATTTTTCCTGTAATAATAACATCAGGATGTTGTTTTAATTCCAGCTCTCCCAAAACAGAATATTTTAATATTGGGACTCCCTCGGAATACGCGCAATATAACTATCATATAGATATTGCTCCATTTGAAGCAGACGAACTATACGGGCCAAAAATGGTTTTTACTCAAGCACCTCATGCAATTTTTTTTGATAGTTTTAATCTATGGGCCCAATCTCCCGATAAAATGTTAGCATCATTTTTTAATATATATTTTAATAATCCCGCTTCGCCTATTCTAAAAAAAGAATATATTTCTATCCGGTTAAATGCAACCATTTTGAAGTTTGACTGCAATTTGACTAAAAAAGAATGTTTGTTATGTATGGAAATATCTGCTGTGAATACCTCGAATAAAAAAATACTTTTTAACGAAATTTATATTGAAAAACAGCAAATGAATAAACTGACCGCCTCTTCGTTTGCCTCAGCCATGTTCAGAGCTGTCAAAGCTGTTGTAGGAAAAACAGAGGGAAAAATAAATAGTATTTATGATTATAATAATCCAAAAAAGGTAAATCGTAATGGAGCTGATGCAAGACCCGAAAGTGCTCGTAAATGAGCATAAAATTGCTGAAAGAGTAAGAGAAATAGGAAAAGAAATTGCAAAAGACTATAAAGGGAAAAAACTTACTTTGGTGTGTGTACTAAAAGGTTGTATCCCATTTGTGGCTGATTTAATAAGAGAAATTCCTATTCCCTTTATAGTAGATGTAATACATGCGTCTTCATATGTAAACAAGGAGAGTACAGGCACAGTCAATATCTTATCCAAACCAAAACTGGAACTAAAAAACAGGCATGTTTTACTCATAGATGATATTTTGGATACGGGCAGAACTCTTAGTATAATAGCTGCAGGTTTGCAAGAGCACAAACCCGCTAGTATCAAAGCATGTGTGCTGCTTGATAAACCTTCAAGAAGAACTGAACCTATATATGCAGATTATGCTGGATTTGAAATTCCAAATGAGTTTGTTGTAGGCTATGGCCTAGATTATAATGAATATTATAGAAATCTACCATATATTGGCACTTTAGAATCTAATTAAATTTGTACTGGAGGTATTATCTGCATTCAATCCCCCGTTTTGTCTCCCTTAAAAATAGGGTTTAATTTTATCCGCAATCTAACCTAAACTTTATAAATAAGCTACAAATAATGTTATACTATTTAAGTAATTTAAGTCATCTTTGGGGCCCTTTTAGACTGTTTAATTATGTTACTTTCAGGGCAGGAGGCGCTGCCGCCACGACATTGATACTGGTACTGCTATTAGGTCCTTTCACAATAAAAATTTTAAAAAGAATAAATGCTACTGCCCCATCTAGGCACAAAGGCCTCATACCGGATGAATTTATTGACAGTTCGAAGGATAAAGTACCAAGTATGGGGGGGATATTAATAGTAGTTAGCATTGTCATATCTACTCTGCTATGGGCTATACCTACAAATCATATGATGATAGTATTTCTATTTTTACTGATTACCCTGAGTGGTGTTGGTTTTTTAGATGATTACGCTAAAATAGTTTATCGAAATAGGGACGGCATATCCGGCAAATTGAAACTGCTTCTACAGTTTGCAATTGCTTTTGTTTCTGTTTTATACTTGTTTTCCCTTCCTAATACAGGGAGTATTTTGTCTGAACTAATGATTCCTTTTTTAAAAGATCCTTTGTTGACAGGTTTTTATGGTGCATTAATAACATTGCCTTTAGGTATACTGGTTGTAGTGGGTTCGTCAAACGCGGTGAACCTTACGGACGGAAAAGATGGGTTAGCAATTGGCTCTGTTATATTCTGTACCTTGGCCTATTGTGTGTTCGCCTATCTAAGTGGCAATATTATTTTTGCCAGTCATCTAAAAATACATTATATTTCCGGTGCTGGAGAAATTGGAATATTCGCGGCCGCCATTATTGGTGCGGGAATAGGCTTTCTCTGGTACAATTGCCACCCAGCTTCTATGTTTATGGGGGATACCGGCAGTCTAGCGCTTGGAGGATCAATTGGACTGATAGCTGTTCTAGTAAGACAGGAATTAATACTGCTTCTTGTCGGAGGAGTTTTTGTTATGGAAGCCGGTTCTGTTATTATTCAGGTTATAAGCTATAAATTAACTGGTAGGAGGGTTTTTCTGTGTACTCCTATTCATCATCATTTCGAGAGAAAAGGATGGACTGAAACCCAAATTGTAATAAGGTTTTGGATTTTGGGAGGCATTTTTGCGTTAATTGGATTAGCTTCACTCAAGCTACGATGATCAAGTTTAACGATACTTACTGAGTAAACTCAATATATTAAAAGACTACAAAAATAAAACCAATTATGAAAATAATTGATGTGGCCAGCGTTAAGGCCATACGACGAAAGCGTATCTTTGATTCTGGGCGAAAAGTTCCTACTAGCAAACTACAGCTATTTAAACGCAGATAACGCGTTAATCTGCTCTTTTCTGCTTGGAAATGTCTGGAATTTATTTTTCTGGAATCAATTTTACTTTTCATAATTACTTGCCTGTTTTTTTATTAGGGAGTTAACGCTAAAGTTGATCAAATTACTCCCATTGCAATGAACATTGCAATTGAAATTAGAATCCCTGTCAATAGTAATCCAATTATTAATGGAAAGAAAAAGCTTAGTCCTAGCTTAAATATTTGTCCAGGCGAAAGAGATGTTAGCTCAGGAATAAAAGAATGTCTATTTTTTTCTAGTCCCGGGATATCATCTTCCAGCAGGCAATTCGTTTTTTGTTGTAGGGTAAATAATTCAAGTCTGGTGTTTTCAACTTTTTTCATAGCATTGGCCAAATCTAAAGAAAAGTCTTTTTTATCCCATTCCTTTTCATTTAATGTATTAATTTCCTCAACAAGAAATACTAGTTTTTCCTTAGTTTTTCTTGATTCGGCAAGCTGTTTCTCATGCCTTTCAATATCAATGGGCAGTTTTTCTAAATTTAGTTTTATTCTTTTTAAAATATCACTTCTCTTATGAAAAAATTCCTTTTTTCGTTCAAGCAGTGCTTTAAAATATTCTTTGTCAATCGTAGCAGTATCTTCTTTCGCTTGTGGAGGCAAAATTTCAGAAACAATTTGTTTACTTTCTGGTCGCGGCGAATCAGGTTTTTTATTTAGCTGTTTTTGGGCATTAACAAATTCTTTTTCTTTGTTTGTCTGTTCTTTCGCTTGAGGATTTGATACGGGCGTGGTGACAGCCTTTTTCTCATTCTCATTTGTAGGGTGGTTACGAAGTCTATCTTTTAACCCAAATAAATTTTTATCAACAAAACCTTTTCTGGACATGTTTTCTCTCCGATTACCATTCTATTGGAATATCTATTTAGCATACAATATCTAACATATCATGCATTTATTTTCAAACAAGGTAACCTTAAATATAATTTTAATGCTAGCAGTTTGCAGGAACTGTGTTCTTGTATTTGTTAATAGAAAACGTTCATTGTAGTATTTTTAATGGTATTGAAAACACAAATTAAATCACGCAAAAAAGTAAAAAGACTTGACTTAAAACCAAAAGATATTATTTTAAGGGCTCTTTTGGATTAAAATATTGTTTAAAATATAGGTAGGCCTATCCTTTTTTTGGAGATTGGCTCAGGTATATGAATTGTATTTTGTGAAAATTATATCATATCAGTTTTAATAGTAATGTAAGGAATTAAGAAAACATGAAAAGAACTTTTCAACCATCGAATTTAAAGAGAAAAAGAAAAATGGGATTTAGAGCCAGGATGGCAACCAGCAGTGGCAGAAACATCATAAAAAGACGTCGTGCAAAAGGTCGTAAGAGTATTTCTGCATAATTTTTACGAGGGATAAAAAATATTGTAGTTGACTGAAAAACCTCAATAACTTTTATATCCTGCAATTTAGAGCATAATAGCAAACTAATGGTAAATAATTTCCGTCAAAATAAAAAAAAAACTATTATTCAATACGGAAATGCCGCATTTAAACCGGCCGAAATGTTGCGGCTGAAATCAGAATTTGATTCTGTTAGGAAAAATGGAATTAAGTATGTTGGCAAATATTTTTTACTAGTGTATGCTAAAGCTTCCGATAAAAAACACAGGATTGGAATAATATGTGGGCGGAAATTTAGTAAAAAGGCTGTAGTCAGGAATCGTGCAAGACGACTTATTAAGGAGTCCTTCCGTTTGATAAAAGCCCAAATAGCTGCTTCTCGCATTATTTTTATACCTAGAAAAAGAATTATGGATAGGCAGCTTCAAGATGTCCAGGCTGAAATGATAGAATTGTTGATAAAAGCAGGTATATGGATAGTCCCTACAAAAAAAGAAGATTCAGAATAATCTCTATATTTTTATTGGCACTGATTCGTATATATCAGTTCCTGACGCCTTGGTTGAGGTGTTGCCGTTTTGTTCCGTCATGCTCAGAGTATACAGCAGAAGCAATAGAGAAGCACGGAGTTTTTTTCGGGATAATGTTGGGAGCATATAGGATTCTTCGTTGTCAGCCATTATGTAAAGGGGGGTTTGACCCTGTACCGGAAAAACTGAATTTTAAAATTAACCTAAAAAAACACGGGAACTAAATTAATGTCTAAAAAGAAGTTCGACAATACTACAATTATAGTTATTGTCATTTGTGTAACATTGTTGCTGTCTTGGAATTATGTATTTGGTCCAAAGGGACTGAATTGGCTTCCAACTCCTGAACCCGCTTCAAAAACACAAACAGTTGAAAACAATAAAAATACTGAGACTACAAAAGGAATAGTAACACCTACACCTGACACTGAAAAAAAAGTTCCGTCGACGAAAGTTCAAGCTGCAGAATCAAAAGCTGACGAGAGTCTCAACTTACCAAAAACAGGTGATTGGGGCAGCAAGTTTTCAAATATTAAACTTTCATCCCCTGAATCGTTGTACAGTCTTACTATAAACCCCGCTAAAGGTAGTATTAGTTCTATTGCTTTAAAGGATTTTCAAAATTCAGCCAAAACTGAGAATGTAATTCTTGATCAAAATATTATCCCTGGAGCCCTTTCTGTCTCGGAGAGAAACAATCAATGGAAATTGTTAAATGTTAATAAACCGATAGTCGATAATAGGGAAAATTCTGTAACAGTTAAAAGAGAGTTCAGCAGAGCTGATGGTACAGAATTTTACTTAACTCAAAAATGGTCTCTAGCGGATTCTTATGTTGTCAATTACACTGTTTCAATAAATAATAAGAATAGTGAAAAACTAAAATTTAGAGAATTAAATGTGTGGGTTGGAGGAATTCCCCCTATTCAGTATTTGGCGGGTAATGTTGCAAGAAGCGAATCTCACAGAATAGATGTTTTACTGGCTGGAACCAATGATATTGATTCAGTTAAAGCTTCAAATAAACAGCTGAAAAACGATATGATTCAGTATGATCCCATAAAGTGGTTGGCAGTTTCTGATAAATATTTTGCTCTTATTCTAAAACCTATCGGTGGCGAAGGGGTATTTAATTCGGGAAATATTAATCATAGATATACTCAAAAAGAAAAAGATGAGGAATATCCTGTTATATGTGCTGCTGGAAGAATGGGTGCTACCGAGATACAGCCTAACAGCTCTCAGACCTGGAACTTCGAATATTATGCTGGTCCGAAAGATGTTATGTTGTTGAAAGCATTTGCCCCTCAGGCAACGGGCATTATGCATCTTGCTTTCAGCTTTTTAGAAACAATTTCTTTATGGCTTCTTTATGGCCTGATATTTCTTAAAGGCATAGTTGGAAGCTATGGCTGGTCTATAATTGCATTAACAGTTATTGTTAAACTCGTTTTCTGGCCTATTACACATAAAGCCAATATGTCAATGAAAAGAATGCAGAAGA
>CAZVCD010000178.1:0-5994 GCA_964625675.1 uncultured Victivallales bacterium
CTAGGAATCTCAAATTGGTGATTATTAGGGATGTTTGAATAAATGCTAACAAAAACTTCCCCTAGCCGAAAAAATGTTATATATAGGCTCTAAAAAAATAGTAAATATTCCCCCTTTAACATAAGAAAATACCGTTTTTTATGGTCTTAAGGCATTTTCACCTATTGACTTCTTGTGCCTATTAGGGTAAAATAGTGGTAAAAAGGGGAAGGTAGGAGTAAAAAGATGGACAAAAGGGTGACAGACAATTCAGAATTACTTTTCGCTGGTGAGTTTATCCATGCGATAGATTCTCAGAGAAGAATTGCTATGCCCAAAGACTGGCGTGTTAAAGGGGGAGAAAACAGATTTTATATTCTTCCTGGAAGAAATAGCACGTTGCAGGTAATGACCTATGTTTCCTTTAAACGCTTAGCCGAGAAGTTGAGAAAAGTTTCTATTGCCGATCCTAAGGCATCGATCGCCTTGGCACGATTAGGAGCTAAAGCCCGTGAATGTCATTGTGACAAACAGGGCCGAATATGTATAACTGAAAGTCTTCTTGAATATGCAGGAATTAAAAAAGGTGGAGTTGTTGATGCAGATTTAGTGCTGGTTGGTGCTTTTAATAATATTCAGATATGGTCAAGAGAGAACTGGTCGAAAGAACAGATGAGTGATGAGGAAATGCTGGATGTACTTCAAAGCATAGAAGAATATAAGGAGGGTTAATTATGACTGTTAGAGAATTTGATAGTTACAGATTGAGGACTTTAGCTCTGGCTAACGGCAGAAATGTTCATGATTTACCACCATTATTAGCGTACATGAAGCGTGCTGTTTTAAGTTTATCTGGTGGCGAAGAGATTGACTTCTCAAAAAAAATAATAGATTTGGGAAGACAAAACATACAGAAGTTATTAAGGAAATGACATATATTGGCACAGAGTGCCGAAAACATGTTCCGGTAATGGCATCTGAAGTATTGGAGTATCTAATACCGAAAGAAGGAGTATGTCGGGTGATTGACTGTACTCTTGGGTATGGTGGACACAGTTCTCTGATATTGCAGAAAAACAAAGAAGTTGAATTGCTCGGTATAGACAGAGATAATAATGCGATTAAGTATGCAGAGGATATTCTTAAATTTGCTTCGGATCGGGTAAAGCTTGTAAAAGGTGAGTTCAGCGAAATAACAGAAATAATGGAAAGTGTTGGCTGGGATAAGGCTGATGCAGTTCTTTTAGATATTGGAGTTTCATCGCCGCAAATAGATGAGGCTGACAGAGGGTTTTCCCATAGATTTAATGGGCCACTGGATATGAGAATGGATAGAAAACAGAATAAAACAGCGGCACGAATACTCAATTATGCATCAACTGAAGAATTAGCACATATCTTTAGAGATTACGGTGAAGTAAAAAGACCATGGAAATTGGCCGAAGCAATTGTTGAAAGAAGAAAACTGAAATTCTGGTTTGGGACTAAGGAATTGGCAGAATTATGTGAAAACGTTTTGCCTCGTCCACGAAAAGGTGGCCTTCCGGTTCCTACTTTATGCTTTCAGGCCTTAAGAATCGCAGTAAATGACGAATTAGGAGAACTGGAAGATTCACTGGAGGCTGCAATAGATCTATTGAGTCCAGGAGGAAAGGTAGCTGTCATAAGTTATCATTCATTAGAAGATAGAATTGTAAAGAATATATTTAAAAGGGAGGCAACTCAATGTTTATGTCCTCCCGGATTACCAATTTGTCAATGTGGACATGTTCCTATATTAAAAATATTAACCAAAAAACCCTTAACGGCAGACAGTGCAGAAACACAAGTTAACAGAAGAGCCGCCTCCGCTAAAATGAGAGTCGCGGAGAAATTAATTGGGTAATAGAGGAAATTTCAACCGATAACCGATAAAGATAACGATAAACAAGAAACAAAGAAAACGATAAAGATAAAGACAAATAAAACGATAAAGACAACGATAACGACAAAGATAAACAGAAATAAAGATAACCGATAACGATAAAGACAAAGATAACCGATAACCTATAGGAGGGGAGGGTAACAGCATGAATTTAAGAGCAAAGAGAAGTTCTGTTCGCAGAAGAAATAATAAGAAAAACGAAAGAAATTTGATAATATCTGCAGGAGTATATTCTTTTATTCTTGTATGTTTGTTCAGCTGTGTCTTCGGTGCTGCTTTGTATTTTGACGGACAAAGCGAAAAAATGAACAGGAAAATATCCAGAAAGGATTTAAATTCCTACAAACTCCAGAGAGAAATACAGAACCTCAAAATTAAATTAGAAAATCTTAGTAGAAAAGAATATGTAGTTTCCAAAATAAGACAATATAGTCTGGGGCTTCATACTCCTGGTCCATTTCAGGTTGTACATTTAGATATTGGAAAAACGAATAATTATAATAGCAATAAAGTAGTAAGACAGCTGGCATTCAATAACAGGTATTAATGTCTCTTTTCGAAAAATATTCAAAGTTATACCTGTTAGAAATAGAATTCAGCAATTAAAAGTTATAGCGTTTTCAAGTTGAAAATTAATTAACCTTAATAACCTGATAACCTGATAACTTAATAGCTTGATAATATATGCTGGAGAAAATAATGGGTCGATCATCCTATGCTGCAAGAATAGTTATCATAGCTCTGATATTAATACTGACCTTACTCTATCTTGCTGCACATCTCTATAATGTACAGATAATAAAACACGATGTTCTATACTCCAAGGCCAAAAAAAAATATACTGCTGTTAAGAAAATTAACGGAACACGCGGCCAAATCTACGATAAAAACGGACATTTGTTTGTTGGGAATGTCCCCTGCACAAATATAAGAGCAAATCCTCAGCTTGTGGGTGGAAAAGATAAATGTCGTGAGCTGGCTGGTTTTTTTGCCCGGAAGCTGCATGTAGATCCTACAGATATTTTCAAAAGACTTGCCATAAAAAAAAGAAATGATCGTAAAATATATGAAGTTGTTATAAAAAATGCAGTTCCTTTAGATGAAGCAGAAAGCATTAAAGCTGAAGTACGCGACAGGGGTTTTAAAGGGATATACTTTTATGACAGTATTAAGCGTTATTATCCCAAAAACGAACTGCTCTCCAATGTTCTGGGATTTATAAATATGGATCGATTGAATATAGTTCCTGTCAGTGGTATAGAAAAAGCATATAACAGCTTACTTTCTCCAGTAAAAGTCAAAGCATCTGTTTTTGAAAGATCAAGAGAAGGGGTCCCGCTGACTTACGGTATTAGCAAATTAAGCGAAGGTAAATCCGGCAAAGATATTTATCTTACGATTGATGAACCGATTCAGGCTATTGTAGAAGAAGAACTTGATAAAGTAATGGAAAAATGGAAACCAAAAGCAGCATATGCTCTAATGGTAAACCCTAAAACAGGTTCTATTATGGCGATGGCTCAACGGCCTACCTTTAACCCTAATGATAGAAAGGACATGCAGCCTGAGGCATGGGTAAACAGAATAGTTACTGATGGTTTTGAACCGGGTTCTACAATGAAACCTTTGGTAATTGCTAAAGCTTTGGATTTGGATATTGTAAATCCAAGCACTAGGTTTTTCTGTGAAAACGGATATTGGTTTTATGGTGGTAGAGGGCTGAGGGATACACATCCTTACGGGGATATAGATGTTACCGAAATAGTACAGAAGTCCAGTAATATAGGAACAGCTAAAATAGCTCTTGAAATGGGGAAACGCAGATTATACCATCTTTTAAGAGAGTATGGTTTCGGGCAGGAAACAGGTATTCCTTTTCAATCCGAGGCTACGGGGATTTTGCGAAAAGTTAAAAATTGGGATAAGTTGTCAATTACTCGTTTTCCTATAGGGCAGGGGGTTCTAGTTTCTCCATTACAGCTTGTTGGAGCATATACCGTCCTTGCAAATAAAGGGGAACGTACAAGACTTAAAATAGTGGATAAAATTGTAGATATAGAGACAGAAGAGAAATATAAGTTTCCTGCAAAATCTGAAGGGAAAGTAATAAAGAAGAGAAGTTCCGTAAAAGAAATAGTTGATATGATGAAGCTTGTTACAAAGCAAGGAGGGACCGCATGGCGTGCAGGCGTGCCGGGTTATGAAGTAGCAGGCAAAACAGGGACTTCGCAAAAATGGATAGATGGAGCATATTCTCACTCGAAATATATTGCTAGCTTTATTGGTTTTGTACCTGCGGATAATCCAGCTTTTATTCTTTTAGTAGTTTTGGATGAACCACAGGATAAGTATTATGGCGGAACAGTTGCAGGGCCAGCTTTTAAGGAAATATCACTAAAAACGTTACGTTACCTCGATATTCCAGAAACAAGCCCTACTACACCATAACCAAATACATTTAGGATAGAAACCTATTCAAAGTTTATTCTCCAGAAGTTATATAACCGGGTCTAAGATTAACAGCGTTTTTTTCAGCACACTTACTGCCATGTTCTACGGCTTCTTTCAGTGATTTGCCTTCAAGTATTCCCATAGTCAAGCCTGCCAAGAATGAATCTCCACATCCAATAGGGTTTATAGGAACAACTTTTTGCGGCATGACAGAATTAATATTTCCGTGTTCAGCAATTAGTGTTTCTTCAGACCCCTGGGTTATAATGAATGTATTATTATATTTTTTAGATATTTCCTGAAGTTTTTTATTGGGATCAAAGTCGTTGTTATTTCTATCTAAAAAGGTCTCTCTAAATTCATCCATATTTATTTTTACGAAGTCAGGCCTGATTGTTTTACTAATAAATGAATTTTTAAGATCTTCACTTCTATAATCAGCAAAGACTAATTTGTTCGCTTTTTTTGCATTAGAAACCATCTCTGGAATGATTTTGTTCGAAAATCCCGGCAACCAGCTTCCAGTAATAACTACAGCGTCATAGTCAGCAACAAGACAGTTGTACTTTTCAAGGAATGTCTTTTCTACTTCAGGATCTACTTCTCCGGATTCGTTTACCACGAGTTCAGTAGCTGTATGATTGGTTCTGTCAATGATAGTATAACAGTATCGAACATCAATATTGGTCTAAACAGGGCTGATATTGATACCTGATTCTTTGGCTAAATTTAATAATTTATCCCCGTTTTGTTTTCCAATCTGAGTAAGACATAGGGATTTACCTCCAAGCTGGGCAAAAACTCTGGCAGCATTTATACATTTAGTGTATAGGAATTTGCTTTTTTAGTTGTTGATAGTCAATAACAATTGAATGTTTTGACTATTTATGATATATGTTGTATATGAGTGTAAACAATGTAAAACATACAAATGTTTATAAACAGATATTTTTAGACCACTGGGATGGTTTCAAGAAAGCTAATCCATGGTATGATACAGATCATTGCAATGAATTAGTTTCTAAAATGCTTTCCTGCGGCGATCCAAAACATATTGGTTTTGCTGAATATCAATGTTTTGAATGCGGGCGAGGTAACAGAGTTGTTCCAATGAGCTGTAAAAGTTATTTGTGTCTGAGTTGCGGTAAAGTTCATACTGATAACTGGGTGTGTCAGGTTAGTAAAGCCCTTCTGGAAGGCATGATTTATAGGCACATAGTATTAACAATGCCATCGCTGCTGTGGAGTCTGTTTTCGATGTATGGCTATCTGCTCAATTTTTTACCTAAATGCGGTGCAGAATGCCTAAAGGAATTTTTCAGTGAGGTGGCGGGAAGAAATAGAAGGAGGATTTATAGTAATACTCCAGACTCACGGTAGAAGCGGTACATATAATGTCCATCTTCATATCATTGCCACAGGAGGAGGAATAGATAAAAATAATAATTGGTATGAAATCCGATATTACCCGTATAAGCTCCTGTCAATAAAATGGCAGAAGTACCTGTTAGATATGATAGAAAAAAGATGTGGGAGCTCAGCTGGGGATTTCGTTTACACATGCCGCAGCAGATATTTACAGGGGTTTGTTACATATGTAGATACAAAGAATAGTTTGGAAAGCTGTAAAGAAATACTAG
>CAZVCD010000179.1:0-5970 GCA_964625675.1 uncultured Victivallales bacterium
ATTTTGGTTTGGAGATAAAAGATCTTACTGGAAAGAAACGAACCAAAAATATAGATCAGGCAAAAAGGATTGCTATGTATCTATCAAGGGAGTTAACTGATAGATCGCTGCCTGAAATTGGAGAGGCTTTTGAGAGAACTTATGTAACTGTCATAAATGCAGTTAATAGAATTAGAAAAGATATATCTATAGATAAGAAGGTCAATTCATCAGTTTCAATTATCAAAAAACAGCTACGGCGCAATGAGTAATTGATTATATAAATATTTAAAAAAAGTTTAAATATATTTTAAACTACAGGTTATACAATTTTTAATATATGAAACGAATTTGAGGCGAATATGAACTTTGCAGCAATAGATTTTGAAACAGCAACAGGAAGTAGAAACAGTGCCTGCGCAGTCGGTATTGTGACAGTTGAAGACGGAATTATTACTGATGAGTATTACACGTTGATCCAGCCGCTGAACAATTATTACTGGTGGTCGTTTACTAAAATTCATGGAATAAAATCTGAAGATACAAAAGCATCTCAATTATTTTCCGGAATTTATTTGGAAATAAGTAAACGATTGATGGGTAAAAGGATAGTTGCGCACAATGAATCATTTGATAGAAATGTGCTTTTTCAGGCAATGCGGTTCTATGGACTGGATGATTTGGAGCTTAATCTGTCTAGACCTTGGGAATGTACGTGTAAAATTTATAGAGCGAAAGGTTTTAAGCCGGCAAACCTGGCGGCATGTTCTGATAGAATGAATATTGAGTTAAATCATCACGAGGCTCTATCAGACGCAAGAGCCTGCGCAATGTTGTATTTGATGAGATAAGTTCTTTCGCTATTTATAATAAATAAAATGTCAGAATCTTTAATTCATCAATTAAAAAGAAGAATAAAAACATAAAATTTCTCTGTTCTTTATTAATCAAGAAAAATTTTTGATAGAATTTTTTTGTATTCTTCGTTATTTCTTTTAGGAGGATTATCTAATACACTTTCATAAAACTTAAAATTAATCATTTTACGTTTTAATTTATTTTTGTTCCACTGAGGTTCCTCATTGTCAGACCAATTTCCAGTTTCGCTTTTAATATTATGTCCTCCCTTTCCACGTGACCAGGTACACCAGTTTCCCAAATCTGAATCTTTCTCATTAATATTGATTTTACTAAAATTAAGTGTTGTACAATCAACCTTGATTTTAGTCTCTTTTCCTTTGCATAAATCATCTAAAATTTGCAATAATAATAGAACAAAATAAAGACTTTTTTTGTCTGTAAATAATTGATAAAACTGATCGTTGATTATAATATCCACTAATTTAAATTGTTCGGTTTTGTGGTTAGTATAGTCTAAAAACCTATAATCAAATTTGTTCTCTGCTATTTTTTTTAATTGGAATCCTATTATATCCATTAATAAGTTTTTTACTTCTTCTTTGTTTTTTATGATTCTTCTCTGTTTTATTTCTTTCCAGATATTATACAAGTCGGGTATTTGATGCCAATACAGTATTTTAAGGTTTCTCCACCATTGGTTTGTTTCATTATACCAAAACATAAAAGGCAAAGCTAGAACATTGTATAAAGAGTAAACATGATGCCCATAAAAAGCTTGGTTATTAGTAAGAAAACTTACATATATATTGTAATATTCATTAATATCTGAAACACTTACATGTTGTTTATTATTTAAATCAATATTTTTATTGAATTCTAGTTTATTAGTTTGTTCATAAATACACATTTGTAATAAAGGCGTAATATCTCCGGCAAAATCATCATGGTCTTCCCACTTCCAGAGAGTTTCTTTTTGTTGATCAGTGTTATTAGAAAATAATTTGACCTTTAATCTCTCTTCAAGGTTATAAAAAACGGGAGAATAATTTACTTTATTTTCAACCCATTTCCAAACTTCACTATTCTCAAAAACCTTCTGTGGAGTATCTGAATTTTCAATTATTCTTAAAATATCCTGCCATTTTACATGATTATGCTTTCTGTAATTCCTCTGGTTATCAAAATAGTTTTTCCGGAGTCTTCTGAGAAACCGATAAACATCTTCTTGTTTACCTGATATTTTAGCCATGAAGGATAATAATGGAACTACAACTAATCTTATTTGCTGGTCAGTTAAGCTCCTTAAATTTTCAAAATCCTTATTAATTTGCCTGAAAATTTGCCTGAAACTATTCCCCTTATCTACAGTCCATCCCAACAACTTTTTTAAATTTTCGATATAAAATTCAAGCTCTTGGAGTGCATCGGCGACTTTATCAGGAAATATTTCTTTAAAATCATCCAATATACTTTTGGGTTTATTATTGTCTGTAGTTTTATCAGTATATTTTCTTTCAACTTTCTGCTTTATCTGTCTATACCAATCTAAAAACTCATTAAATCCATTATCAGCCGAAGCTTCAGACGATATTTTGTTTTGCCAGAAAAAGTCCTGCCATTTTTCCCATTTTTCTGTCCAAACTACCTGTTTGCTTTGTTCTAATGCCCCAATTAATAAAGGCTTGAGATGTTCATTCGGTTCCATAGGTGCACCGCGTGTGTTAATAATTACATACATTTTTTCGCCGAAATCACGGTTCTCTACATCAAAGTAAACAAAACAAATACCAGAGTTACCTTTATATAATCGAGAGATTGACTTGAAATCTTTTGGCAGCTTTACTCTAATTTCTGAATCTTCATTTATAATAAAATCTTCAAGCTTATCTTTTACGGCTACAGGTGTTATTCCTAACAAAAAGTAAGCAAAATCAGATAAATACTGTTCTTTGCCATTTTCTTTACTTAGCTCTTTATAAAAAGAACTTATAGTCTCCAGCATACTAGCTATACTTGGATCTGTTTTATATTCATCTCTAAACCAAGAAGCTTTTTTTAAGTTATCGAATGATTCACTTTTGTTTTCTTTTATTTCATTATTTAGAAAAGCTTTAATAAAATAAACAGTGCTTTCTCTTACTTCATACCTTAATCGCGGTTCCCATACAGTCTTATCTGAATCAAGAATTAAAAAATCCTTTAGTTCCTGTACTAAACTGATATTATAATCATTTTTATCTGAATTAATAATTCTATAAATAACACACAACAGTAAGTAAAGTGTTGTAATACGCTGTTGTCCATCTGCTATATTAACAAAGTTCCTTGGGGTTTCATAGGCATAAATAAGACCGAGAGATACCTGTTTATATAGTCCATCACCTTGTTCAAATAGTCCATTAAGACTATGAAGGAAATTAGTTGCCAGATTTTTTTTCGTATTGCCCCAGCAATAATCTCGCTGAAGATCCGGTATTATAATTCTTTTATCTCCTGAGAATAATTCACTTATCGAATATTGTTTACCACTTTCAATTGACATTGTTCACCTCACTGTCCACCTCGGGTATTCCATAGCATGTATTATATTTGTTTAGAAAATATTTCTTATTTTCTTCAATGTCTTTTATTGTCCATTCTTCGCTTGCTTGATCTGAATTATCAAAGGACTTAGATAGTATTTGAAAAGTATGTAAAAGCAATGAACCTTCCTTTAGCCTTTCAAATAATTTATTTCGTTTATCTGATAATATTTTTGTTCCGACAGCTGAGTTATCGCTTTTATTTAACAATACTAAATTGCCTATACAATGTTCGCTGATTCCCATAGAGGTGTTACGCATATCCATTAGCATATTTTTCTCTATAATTTGTTTTATCTCGTTATTATCATTAACGGTTTTATATGCTTTTTCATTATCTTCCTGCTTTTGATCAGTGCAATATTTAGAGTCTTTTCTGAAAACTTTTGATTTTGGCTGAATATGCTCTAAACTTCTTTGGGAATCATACCAGAAAAAATCAAATTTCTTTTTGATCTCGTTGGCGATTTCAATATTTATCCTTAGCAGTTGTCGAAATGCATCTTCATTGTATTGACCATAAACTATTTCGGAAGCAAGGTTTGTTCTAATACCAGTGGCTTTAATATAAGGATTAGATTCATCATTATCAGTAAATTCATTTTTTATGACAATTTTTTTTAAGTCCTTTAAATTGCAACCTAAAATTGACCATTTAGAATATATATTTAATGTATTAATTAAATCATACTTATTGTTCTTGTATGTTTCAACTAAATCAATTAGAGCATCTATTTTTTTTTCAAGTCCGGATCTGAACATTAAACCCAACCAATTATATATTACTGGATCATCATACCATTCCTGAAGAATGTGTTGCAATTCTCTAAGCTTTTCAAAAGTATCTACAGCTTCAATATTCTTATTTCCTTCTTTTTTATCTTTATCTGCAATAAAATACTGGTACTCTGAAAAAAGATTCTTAGTGTTAATGCTATCAGGAAATTTTCTTTCTTTATCAACATTTTTTTTATCTATACCTATTTCTTCTATTTTATTATTCTTTTTAATTGTCTCCCAATATAGCCTTAATAAGCATGATATTTGAGGCTCTTCCTGTATTTTGGAAATAGTTTGATTATAATTATAAAAGCTATAATTATTCTCATCATTCCACCATTTAAGCCAAGAATCCCACTCTCTTGCAAAATGGCTCCTCAGATGGTTTATCTGCCATTCATGAGTTCCTTCTTCTTTTGTGTCCAGATGCTCGAAAGCCTGTCGAGACGCCTGTGATAGAAGTTCAGCTTTTACAAGTTCAGTCTGTGTCATTTTGGCCTGATCCTGGTTCATCATAGAAAAAACCTTTGTGGGTTCTGTATTAAGTTCCACATAAATCAGTTTTACTTTATCAAGGACATATTTAATATAGTTATTCAAATCAGGTTTTTGTTCATTTTCTTCGGAGTTATTTCTCTCCGTAAAGAATCTACAAATTGAAACCCATGCCTCGTCAAAAGCAGCAATATCTTGGATACTTGATTTTGTTGTTGTATTATTAGTCTTATTGTTTCCAGCTATTATTTCTTTATTAGGCTTAGAAATCCATTCTTTTACATCTTTCCTTACCCTATAATCCAAGCGATGTTCTTTTTGATCTTTTTCTTTATAAATGATTAATTCAGAATTAATATTCAATTTTTCATTAGCATATAGCAGAAGTAAATACAGTGATGTCGTTCTCTGCTGACCATCAACAAGCTCAATGCCGTCTTTTCCAGTCTTTACAGTCACTCCCTGCAGATAATAAGGCTGATCCTTGTCCTGACCATAAGCCTTTTGTATATCGATTAACATTTGATCAAGATGTGTTTTGTCATCGTTGTTCTTTAGTAAGCTCCATTTGTATCCGCGCTGGTAACACGGAACAACAAATTTTCCTTTCTGAAAATATTCTCTAACAGTAACAAAATTATCATTACTCATCATTTATCCCTCATAATTTTATAAAATGATTAATTCTTTCTATCGTATCTTATTATAATATGTTTATCTGCTGTTGGCATTAACTACCGTATTGTTTCCCAGAAATAATCAATAAAATCATTAATACTATAATTTGTTTTAGGTGTATAGCCAGCATCCTCAATCATCTTAGTTAATTTCTCACTTCCAAGAGTATATTTTGGCATATGATCATCAATACCGGATTCATTTACTAAATATTTTAATCCTGCTGTTCCAACTCCATAGATAAAATTCCCGTGGTTTTCTCTATTTATAGCAAGCTTGATGTTATCTAAAGTCTCGTGAAGGTTTGGAGACTGTGGTTTAAGCGGTTTATTAACTTTCGGTTTATAAACACGAGTGTTAAGAACAAGTTTTGGTACCGGTGGAGGTTTTGTATTTCTCATTTGACTTTGAACCGCGAGATTTTCTTTTGAGTAGCTTGGCTTATAAGGTTCTGAGTTATTATTGATACATAGAATTAGTATAATTAGGGCTAGGTAAGCAAAAAAGGTATATCCTGATACTAATCCAATTATAGCAAAAACTTTACCTCTCATCTTATTTTTCTTAATATTATATAAAGCTATATGCCCGAATA